>CAZHUR010000017.1:0-15314 GCA_964535395.1 uncultured Acidimicrobiales bacterium | reverse complement strand
GTCCTTAACATATGCCAAGCCGTCGTCGAGCAGCGCAAACACATCGGGAGCAATCTCGACGCAAATACCGTCGCCTGTGCACAAATCCTGATCGATCCAGACCTTCAAAACATTGCCCTCTCAGCGTCGACGTGAGGGTAATTGTAGCTAGTAATGCTGCGATCGCTGCCATACACCTTCGGCGATCACAAGAGGCGCTGAACAAGGAGCGGTGAACAAGTTCGGACGATCCCGGCGCCGGTGGGCCAAAACCGCGTTGACATACGTACCCTAGGAGTTGTCGACGGTTGGCTCCGTCACTGCCGGGTCTTGCTCGGCTACGGTTTGGTGCGAGGAGATATTGACGTGACCAATGAGTACGACCGCCAGGAGCTAGAGACCGAACTTGCGCGGGTCCGACGCGAAGCTGCGATCCTCACTCAAGAGGTCGAGGGCTTACGACTTCGGCTCGATGATTCACCACAACGAGTTCGACAACTCGAAGAGCGACTGCTCGAAACCAAAAGTCAATTGACTCAATCACTTTCACGAAATGAAAAGCTCGCGTACACCCTTCGCGAGGCACGCGACAGCATTGCGACCCTGCGTGAAGAGATCGACAAGCTGACTCAGGCACCAGCGAGCTACGGCACCTTTCTCGGTCTCAACGACGACGACGGCAGCGCGGATGTATACGCGGGTGGCCGCAAGATGCGTGTTGCGGTCAACCCCGAACTCGATCACCTTCTCGAGGTTGGACAAGAGGTTGTCCTCAACGACAGCCTCAACATCGTCAAGGCTCGCGATGGCGAGGTCACCGGCGAAATGGCATCGATCCGAGAACTCTTGGGGGTCGACCGTGCGGTTATTACCGGTCGCGCCGACGAGGAACGAGTGGTCACCATCTGCGAGGCACTGCGCGGTCCGGGCATTCTCAAAGCTGGCGATGCGGTTCTGCTCGACCAGCGATCAAACCTTATTCTCGAGAAACTCCCTCGCCCCGGCGTCGAAGATCTCGTGCTCGAAGAGGTTCCTGATGTGTCCTATGACGACATTGGTGGACTCGACGAACAGATCGAACAAATCACCGACGCAATCGAGCTTCCTTTTGTACATGCTGACCTGTTCAGTGAATACGAACTTCCGTCACCAAAGGGAATCTTGCTCTACGGTCCTCCCGGCTGTGGCAAGACTTTGATTGCCAAGGCGGTCGCAAACTCGTTGGCCAAGCGCGTCTCTGAGGTATCGGGTGACGAATCAGCCCGCTCCTTCTTCATCAATATCAAGGGTCCAGAACTCTTGAACAAATACGTGGGTGAAACGGAGCGTCAGATCCGGGTCGTCTTCCAGCGAGCGCGCGAGAAAGCACAAGAGGGCTGGCCGGTCATTGTCTTCTTCGACGAGATGGAATCGCTCTTTCGAACCCGCGGTTCTGGCATCAGCTCCGACATCGAGTCGACGATCGTTCCCCAGCTGCTCGCCGAGATCGACGGCGTAGAAACACTGCGCAATGTCGTGGTCATTGGAGCGTCAAACCGCGAAGACCTTATCGACCCAGCGATTCTTCGACCTGGCAGACTCGACGTGAAGATCCGTATTGAGCGGCCCGACGAACTGGCCGCTGCGGCGATCTTTAACCAATACCTCACCCCATCGCTTCCGGTCGATCAGTCCCTGATCGACTCCACCGGAGGAGGCGACCGCAACAAGGCGATTGCTGCGATGGTCGATGCTGCGGTCGAGGAGATGTACAGCACAGAAAAAGAGAACGAGTTCCTCGAGGTCACGTACCAAAACGGCGACAAAGAGGTGATGTACTTCAAAGACTTCGCATCGGGTGCAATGATCGAGAACATCGTGCGCCGAGCCAAGCAGATCGCGATCAAACGGGTCATTGGCGGTGGGGCAGAGGGGCTGAGGTCCGAAGACCTCGTCGCGGCGACTCAACGCGAGTTCCGTGAGCACGAGGACCTGCCAAACACTACAAACCCAGATGACTGGGCCAAGATCTCCGGCAAGAAGGGCGAACGCATCGTCTACATTCGGACCCTGGTTGGAAAGTCAGCAGACTCCGGGACCGGCGGACGTGAGGTTCAACGAGTCGGAACCGGACAGTACTTGTAGTGACGATTGCCAAGACCGTCGGCATTGAGACCGAGTACGGGATCGTCTTGCGCGGCGCCGAGGACCCAAGTCCGATCCTCGCTTCGTCGCTACTCATCAACGCGTACCTCTCGCTTCTCAGCGGTGAGAGCGAGGAGGGTTCAGTCCAACGGGTGTCGTGGGACTTCGTCGACGAGAGCCCTTCGCGGGATGCTCGCGGTGAAACACCTCTAAACGCCCTCGCTCCAGCGATCGAGACGCATCTCGTGAACGCGGTGCTCACCAACGGAGCGCGCTACTACGTCGATCACGCACATCCGGAATACTCCACTCCTGAGTGCGCCGATGCCTACAGCGTTGTCGTTCACGATCGAGCGGGCGAGGAAATCCTGGTCCAGTCAATGGCCGCCGCGAATGCTGCTCTTGGTCCGGGTCAAGAGATCGTCGTGTACAAAAACAACAGCGATGGCAAAGGCAACTCCTATGGCTGCCATGAGAACTACCTCATGGATCGCCAAACCCCATTCGGTCAGATCGTCCAACATGGCATTGCCCACCTGGTTAGTCGACAGATCTTCACCGGCGCGGGAAAGGTGGGCACGGAGCTACCTGGACTTTCACGTGATGAGATTCCATTTCAGATCACACAACGAGCCGACTTCTTCGAAGAACAGGTCGGGCTCGAAACCACACTGAAGCGTCCAATCATCAACACCCGCGATGAACCCCACGCCGACGCTCGGAAGTACCGGCGTCTCCACGTGATTGCTGGCGACGCAAACATGAGTGAAGTGGCAACGTTACTCAAGGTGGGCAGCACCGCGATCGTGTTGGCGATGGTCGAGGCGGGTGCTATCAGCCGGCCTTTCGTTTTTGCCGATCCGGTTCACGCGATGCAACAGATCAGCTTCGATCTTTCACTGAAGAAGACGATTTCACTCGAGGATGGCACCCGAATCCGTCCAATCGAGGTGCAGCGTTCCCTCTTTGCAGACGCGCAACGATTCATAGAAGTCGAAGGAGTCGACCACGTCGGCGGAGATGTTGCTCACGACGTAATGGACCGCTGGGCCAGCACCCTCGATGCCCTCGAGAGCGACCCAATGAGCCTGTCGACAACCCTCGATTGGGTTGCGAAGTACCGGCTCTTCGAGGCGTATCGCGAGCGGCACGATCTGGACTGGACCGACGCACGGTTGAGCGCCATGGACATTCAGTACCACGATGTTCGCCCTGGACGAGGCCTCGCTCAGAAACTCGGTTTGGAGCGTGTCGTCACCGACGACGAAGTACAGGGCGCGGTTTCAGCCCCACCAGACGACACTCGGGCGTACTTCCGAGGGGAGTGCCTCCGAAAGTGGCCCGACGATATCGTTGCCGCAAACTGGGATTCACTCGTTTTCGACGTCGGAGCCGACCCACTTCGAAGGATTCCCATGTTGGAGCCGACGAAGGGTACAAGGTCCCATGTCGGTACCGTTATTGAAGAGTGCACAACACCGCGCGAATTGCTCGAACGTCTCGGAGGAGAATGATGTCCTCTAACCCGAATTTTCGATAACGTCGCACGAAGCGAGAGGGAATCAAATGGCAGAACGTGAACAGAAGAAGCGGACCACGGAGCGAGAAGCCGAGGTAGAGAGCGATCTCGAACCAGCGTCATCAGAGTCCACCGACCAACTGAAGTCCGAAATGGACGACCTTCTCGATGAGATCGACGAGGTCCTTGAGACCAACGCCGAAGACTTTGTACGTAGCTATATCCAGAAAGGTGGCCAGTGACCCTTCCGTCATTCGGTTCCAGTAGAGACCCCGGACCAGACTTTGCACGCTTGGTGCGCTCCACGGGCGCAGAACCATTCCCGCCAGCCGAAGGTGCCTCGACGACCGAGATCACCCACGGTACGACTTGTGTAGCGGTCCGCTACAACGACGGGGTAGTGATGGCGGGGGACCGGCGCGCGACCGCTGGAAACTTGATCTCACATCGCTCGATCGAGAAGGTCTTTGCCGCTGACCGCCACAGTGGTGTTGCCATTGCAGGTGCTGCTGGTCCCGCGATCGAAATGGTCCGTCTGTTTCAGCTGCAGCTCGAGCACTATGAGAAGGTCGAAGGGTCTCCTCTGAGCCTTGAAGGCAAGGCCAACCAACTCGGCCAGATGTTGCGTTCCAACCTTCCCGCGGCAATGTCAGGGCTTGCGGTCGTTCCGATCTTTGCGGGATATGACCTAGCCCGAGAATCAGGACGCCTGTTCGAATACGACATCACGGGCGGTCGCTATGAAGAGTCAGACTATGCAGCCACAGGCTCTGGCTCACTACATGCCGAGACCGTAATCAAGGTTGGCTATCGACGCTCGATGACCGCCGAGCAAGCGGTCGATTTGTTGGCTGAATCGCTCTTTCAGGCAGCCGACGCAGATTCAGCGACCGGAGGCGCCGATCGCCTACGAGGCATCTACCCAATATTTGCAACGATCAGCGAAGCCGGCTTTGAGCGGATCGGCGACGACATGATCGGAACCGCCTTCGAACGCATTGCAGAGAAATTCACAGAGAACCACCGTGAGGTACAACCATGACCACGCCGTTCTATGTAGCTCCCGAACAGATGATGAAAGACCGCGCAGACTACGCGCGGAAGGGGATTGCTCGAGGCAGAAGCCTTGTCGCAATGTCGTATGCGGACGGCATTTTTATCTGCGCAGAGAACCCCTCTTCGACCCTTCACAAGGTGTCGGAGATCTATGACCGAATCGGCTTCGCGGGTGTTGGCAAGTACAACGAGTTCGACCAACTTCGTATCGCCGGAATCCGTCACGCCGATCTGAAGGGCTTCACATACAGCCGTGAGGATGTTGAAGCGCGCAGCCTGGCAAACAACTACGCGCAAATGCTCGGGCAGAGCTTCACCCACGAGATGAAGCCAATGGAAGTCGAGATTCTCGTCGCGGAAATCACCGACACCCCCGGTGAAGAGCAGATGTTCCACATTTTGTACGACGGAACCGTGATGGACACCACAAATTTCGTGGTGCTCGGTGGCGACTCCGAAGCAATAGCCGATCGCGTCGCAGCGAGCTTCAAGGCCGGGCTACCCCGTGAAGAAGCTCTCGAAATCGCACGCGCATCGCTCGCTGGAAGCGAACGTACGCTCGAGAACGACGATCTCGAGATCGCCATGCTCGACCGAACACTCGGTCGTCGCACCTTCACTCGGTGGGAGCCGTAGCCTCGCCCAAACAGCGGCTGGACTCGCTAACATTTTTGCCTTTTGGGCCGATTTGGGCGGTATGTCAGATCAGACCTTTGGTGAAGCGGTGGGAGAGGCGCGCTCGATGCTCTCTTTATCGAAAGAGGGTGCAGCAGCACGTCTCGGTATGAGCACTGCGATGCTCGAGGACGTCGAGTCCGGCCTGATCCCACCAAACCCTGTGTTGGTAGCCAAGTTTGAAGAGGCATACGAAATCCGTATCAACCTTGAGAACACGCGCACCGAACGCGACCACACTCCTCGTCGACCCCTCGTGTACGACGCGGAGCAGGGTCGTCTGACGATTGGTGAGATGGTCGTGGAGTTTCGTGTCGGAGTCGACGACAACGACCATCTCTTGGGCCAGTTCAGCGGTGCGCTGCGCCGATTGCGACGCCAGTCGCCGGGCACTCCGCTCACGCTGCGCCAGGCGGACCTTCCAATGCTCGCTCAGCTCATCGACCTCGACGACCCAGAACTCGACCAACGCGCTCGCTTCTGGTTCGGACAAGACCCACGCGAGGGACAATCGTTCGCCACCCTACTCAAGTTGTCTCGTCCTCCAAAGCAAAACGCCGCCTAGAGAGTCTTAGCTGGTTCTAACGTCCAGGCGTGGCCTACCGGGCTCTGTCGAGTACCGTTGCGACTATGAAGCGACGTATCTTCGGGCTCGAGAACGAATACGGCGTGACATGCACCCTCGAAGGGCAACGACGCTTGTCTCCCGATGAGGTTGCACGCTATCTCTTTCGACGAGTTGTGTCGTGGGGCCGTTCGAGCAACGTGTTCCTCGCAAACGGGTCTCGCCTGTATCTCGATGTCGGCTCTCACCCCGAATACGCAACACCTGAGTGCGACAACGTCTACGACGTGGTCGTGCACGACAAAGCTGGCGAGCGGATCCTCGAAAAGCTCCTCATCGGCGCCGAACAGCGCCTCGAAGAAGAGGGCATCCGTGGCGATGTCTACCTCTTTAAAAACAACACGGACTCCGCGGGGAACTCCTACGGCTGTCACGAGAACTTCCTCACCAGCCGAGATGAAGACATTGGTTCGTACTCAGAAGTCTTGATCCCATTTCTTGTGAGCCGCCAGATCTATGCAGGCGCAGGCAAGGTCCTCCAAACCGCACGCGGCGCAATGTACTCGGTTAGCCAACGAGCCGAGCACATCTGGGAGGGCGTGTCGAGCGCGACTACGCGGTCACGTCCAATCATCAATACACGCGACGAACCGCACGCTGACGCCGAACAGTACCGACGCCTCCACGTCATCGTCGGCGACTCCAATATGAGTGAATACACATCCTTTCTGAAGGTGGGCGCAGCGTCTCTGATGCTCCGCATGCTCGAAGAACCGAACGTTGTATTACGCGATATGACGCTCGAGAATCCGATCCGTGCGATTCGCGAGATCAGTCACGATCCCACCTGCCGTCGACGTGTTCGCCTGGCCAATGGGCGCGAGGTCTCCGCTCTAGACATCCAGTCCGAATACCTCGAGCGTGCGATCCGGTTCAGTGAACACAACGAACTCGATCCGCTCGAAAAGCAAGCGCTCAACATGTGGGAACACTGCCTAACCACCATTGCAGACGACCCCCTCAAGCTCGATCGCGAGATCGACTGGGTTATCAAGTACAAGCTGGTCGAGGCTTACCGCGAGCGCCACGGACTTGCTCTGTCCGATGCACGCGTTGGCTTGGTCGATCTGCAGTATCACGACATCAATCGGCACCGCAGCCTCTTCTACCGTATGCAGCGCAAGGGTCTCGTCGAGCGAATCTGCGACGACCAAGACATTGCGACAGCGGTCGAAACCCCACCTCAGACAACGCGCGCTCGATTGCGCGGCGAGTTCATTCGCAAGGCGAAAGAAAAGCGTCGCGACTACACCGTTGACTGGGTGCATTTGAAACTCAACGATCAGGCGCAGAGGACCGTGCTTTGTAAAGATCCGTTCCGAAGTCACGATCAGCGTGTCGACAAATTAATCGCAAGCCTCTGATCTTGGCGTTCGACACGCCAAGATAGGTGCACCGTGAGCAAACTCGAACGCCTTCTAAAACTGTTAGCCATCTTGTTGGACACGACAGTTCCGCTCTCCGCCGAAGACCTACGGCGACGACTCGGTGGTTATCCCGACAACGATGCGTCCTTTCGTCGGGCATTTGAACGTGACAAAGACGATATTCGTCAGCTCGGCGTGACGATCCAAAAGCAGAACGTTCCAGATCGAGACCCACCGGTTGAGGGCTATTTCATTGACCAGGTCGAATACGCCGGAAAGGACCCCGGCCTTGAGGCCGACGAACTCGCGGCACTGCACCTGGCTGCTGCCTTGGTTCGCGTAGAAGACCTCGGAGACGACGCTCTTTGGAAACTTGGAGGGCGTCCCACCTCCCAAGCGCCCGATGCTGAGCCCGCAGTCCACCTTGCATCAACCGAACAAACCAACAACGCCGGAATCCTTCAAGTTGCCATCGCGAAGCGCCAACTCGTGAGGTTCACCTACGGTGATGTCGACCGAGAGCTAGAGCCAGCGCGCCTCAGCTTCAAGAGAGGTCGCTGGTATGTATCGGGCATCGATAGGTCTCGTGGAGCAGAGCGAGTATTCCGTCTCGACCGGATCGAAACGGCGATCGAGGTGGGCGAGGCGAACGCGTTCGAAGCCCAGACAGTTCGAGGCCCGCAGGTAACCCGAACGTGGGAGCTTGGTGATCAAGAACCTCTCATGACCCAAGTGCAGATCGAGTCCGAAGTCGCAGCGTGGGCAAAGCTCCAGCTCGAACCGTCCGAGGTTGAAGAACAATCGGATGGCTCGATCGTGGCAAACCTCTCGGTTCGGAACCCAGAGCACTTCCGAGATTGGGTACTCAGCTTCTACGACAATGCGGTCGTCCTGGGTCCACCAGAAATGCGCACCATGATGATCGACTGGCTCGAAGGCATGGTGACGCAATGACCTCTGCCACCCGGCGGACTCCAGGTACCGAGCGCGGGGCCAAGGACCGAATGGCACGTCTGATCGCCGCCATTCCTTGGATCGTTGCTCAAGATGGTGCACTAGTCGACGAGATTTGCTCGCGATTCGACTACGACCGGGATCTTCTCCTTAAAGATCTCGGCGATGTTGTTTTCTTCGTTGGCGTACCGCCATACACCCCAGACACCCTGATCGAGGTCACGATCGACGACGACATGGTTTGGATCAGCTACGCCGACTGGTTCTCACGCCCGATGAAACTCTCGGGCGGCGAACTCCTTGGACTTCTGACAGCGGGAGAGACTGCGCTCTCATTCGATAACCAAGACGAAGCCGGGGCACTCGCCCGTGGCCTCGCCAAATTGCGGTTGGCTAGCGGCAGCGGCGATGCCGTCGAAGTCGAGATCAGTGGCGTCGACCGAACTCTGCTACCAGGGCTACGACAAGCTGCCGACACAAAGACCTGCGTGGACATCGACTATTACTCCTTTTCGAGCAACTCGAAGACCAACCGGCGAATTGAACCCGACCGCTTCTCTGTCGTCGACGGCGCTTGGTACGTGGGCGCGTATTGCCACGTAGCGAAGGCCGAACGGGTCTTCCGAGTTGACCGAATCGAATCACTCGCGCTCACCAACGACAGTTTTTCTGGGCCACATGGCCAAGGCGAAGACGGCGAGCTCTTTTCGCTTCAAGACGCGCCCCGGGCAACGATTGCCGTACCGATGGATCGCGTCCGAATGCTCGACGGCCTACCACTTGACGACACGACGTCTGAGAGCAACGAAGTCCTGGTCGTGACGCTGCCCGCATCGTCGCAGCGCTGGCTAGAGAGTCTGTTGGTGAGGCTCGGTCCGGGCGCGGAACTTCGTGACCCCTCAGCTCACGAGGCTTCCGTATCAACAGCTGCAAGTCGCGTGTTGTCTCGGTACGGTGTCGGTTCATGATCCACGACGATGCCGAAAAGGCAACCGACGAAGTCGACGCGGACGATCCTGTTACAGATGAAGCCCCAGTGGATGCAATCAGCGTGGATGAAATCGACGACGAGGGTTCGAGCGGAAGCCTGCGAGATGTCGTCGAGTGGCTCGCGGTCGTCGTTCTTGCATTGGTCTCGGCACTTCTCATTCGTGAGTTCGCCGTGCAAGCCTTTGAGATCCCGTCGCAGTCGATGGAAACGACGGTGAACGTGGACGACCGGATACTCGTGAACAAGCTCAGCTATCTCAGCGGAGAGGTCGAGAGAGGGGACCTCGTCGTCTTTTCTCGAGGCACTCTTACCGAAGGCGATACCGATGAACTCATCAAACGAGCAATTGGCCTACCGGGTGAGACCGTCGAGCTGCGCGACGACGGTCATCTCTGGATCTGGGGGGCGGGCGAGGGTCCTGACGATGCGTTCCGACTCGACGAACCGTACATACCCGACTCGGTGATCCAAGCGACCGTGCCACGCGAGTCCGACCCGATTTCGGTCGATCTGTGGGACGAGCGGTGTGTCAACCAGCGCGAGGTTGGCCGATGCACTCTCGACGGTCAGAGCTATTTCATGCTGGGCGACAACCGCTTCAACAGCACGGACTCTAGGGCATTTGGACCAGTGCCGAGCGAGAACATAGTTGGCAGAGCGTTCTTTCGCATCTGGCCGCTCAGTGCGTTCGGGGGCCTATAGACAGCAGCTGGTGTCGTTGTACACTCGGGCATGTGACCAACACGATTCCCACGGCGGACGAGCGACCAACCGACCCGCCCGACGCCGAGGCTGAGTGGGTTCGAACCGTTGTATCGGTGGCGCTACAGCACGCAGAATTGCCCTTTGATCAGGCGGCACGCATTCTGGAAGCCGCGACGGCACGCTCGTATGATCCTCCGCGATCCAGCCGAAACGAGACGCAGCTGTTCGCCCCAGCAGAACCGAACGTTGCACCACGGTCTGTTCCGGCGCGTCGAACCAGCGGTCCTGTGTTTATCGCTCCAGACGATGACGTCCTCGAAGAAGGCACTGCCTCGACCGAGGGGTACAGGTCGAGCACGGGTCGCGTGGCCCTCGAATGGCTCGGGCTTGGCCTCGTTGCGCTCTTCGTTGCGCTACTCGTCCAACAGTTTGTGCTCCAGGCCTTCGTGATCCCGACCGCCTCAATGGAAACGACGGTCAACGTCGGCGATCGTGTGCTCGTCAACAAGCTCAGCTACTCCTTCGGCGAAGTGGGACGTGGTGACACGGTCGTGTTCGAAGGAGTAGAAGGCACCCTCGGTGGGGGCACGGCGTTGCTGAAGCGGGTTGTCGCTCTTCCTGGCGAAACAATCGAACTTCGATCCGATGGCCGGCTGTGGATCTGGGGACAGGGCGAGGGCCCAAACGATGCTCTACGGCTCGAAGAGCCCTACCTCGACGAAGAAAACGTACTGCTTCGACCTCCTTCGTCCAACGATGATTCAGCGAGCACTATCTGGCATGAGTTCTGCCTGAACAGCCCAGCTGACACAGCACGCTGCACGCTCGACTCCACCAGCTTCTACATGTTGGGCGACAACCGCAGAGAGTCCTTTGATTCCCGTGGCTTTGGTCCCGTCCCAGAAGAGAACATCGTCGGCAGAGCGTTCTTCCGAATCTGGCCTCTCAGTGAGATAAGCACGCTGTAGCAACCGTCTCTCCACCGATGATCGCGTAGGCCGGTCGTTCGGGCTTGTACACTTACCGGCTGTGACCAATCACACTTCGGTCTCTGGTGACCGACCAGACGAACATGAGCCCATCGAGGATCCTCAATGGGTGCGGTCGGTCGTGTCCGAAGCCCTCGTGCACGCAAATACGCCGTTGGACGATGACGACGGATGGTCCAGCGGAATCCAGCCAGCCCACCAAGTCACCTCGCAGGAACCATTGCCTCAGGCTGACTTTAGCGAGGTCAGTCCCGAAGCGATCGCCGACTCGGATTGGGTGAGCCACCATGAGGTTGCGCCAGTGGCATTGCCTCCGCTGCCACCTCCGGTAGATGCCGTCACACCGCAAGCCCCACAGCGCTCGCTTCCAACGCTCGATACAGACACGACTACCTATGACTCCTTAGACGATGCGGTCATGGTGGAGACCAAGGCATCCGTGGAGGGATATCGCGCGAGCGAGCTGCGGACTGTCGTCGAATGGCTACTCGTCATATTTCTCGCCCTCGTAGTCGCTGTCTTGGCCAAAGAGTTTGTCGTGCAGGCCTTCTGGATCCCGACCGCCTCAATGGAAACGACGGTGAATGTCGGAGACCGCGTCCTGGTCAACAAAGTCAGCTACCGAGTCAACGACGTTCGCCGCGGCGACCTGGTCGTCTTTGGCAGGGTTGAAGGAACACCAGGAAACACAGAAGACCTGATCAAACGAGCGGTGGCTCTTCCTGGCGAAACAATCGAACTTCGATCCGACGGACGCCTCTGGATCTGGGGTCCGGGTGAAACCCCAGCCGACGCTCTGCTGCTCGACGAGCCATACCTCGACGCCCAAAATGCGCTTCTGACACCACCATCGCCGACCGACGGCCCAACAGCCACGATTTGGCATGACACCTGTGTCAACGACTCGTCGAATTCGGCGCGTTGCACTCTCGACTCGGAGAGCTACTTCATGTTGGGCGACAACCGCGGCCAATCCTTTGACTCGCGCGGCTTTGGTCCAGTCCCAGAAGACAACATCGTCGGCAGGGCATTCTTCCGCATCTGGCCCTTGAGCAACTTCTCGACGCTGTAACGACGCTAGACCGCAGGGGTTGGTGGTTCCTCTTGGCTCAAGTGTGTATTGAGCGAATCCATCATGGTGTCCACCGAATCGCAGTAGACGCCGTCCAAGCCCATGCGGAATAGGTCCTTCAGAATCCGTGCATGCTGAGCGTCCCACCCAAAGCACAGCCGGCCGAAACGGTGGAACAGCGTTGCCATGCCACCACTCCAATCGTCGTGACGAAGGTTCACTCCATCGATTCGGGCCTCGGAGAGGTCGTGAGCATAACGCTCCGGTCCACCATGGGCCTTCGCGTTTTTCATTGCCTTGATCGAGGTCGACGCGACGAGGTTGACGTGGTCGTCGAGGCTCCGCCACTCGGCGAGTTGATCAAGTTCTGGATGGCAGAGGTAGAGCCGACGGCGATGCATTGGATCGAGTTCGCCCGCCCACTCGAGAAGGGGAACCATTGCGGCGTCGGTCTTAATGTCGATCGAGAAGTCGATATGGGCCGGCATGGCTTCAAAGAGATCGGGAAGGGTCATCATCGTGTCTGGTAACTGGTCTCGGGACTGCTTGGCAATCGACTTGCGGCGAAGTCCAAACGAGCCATCGTGGTTGAGAATCAGCTGACCGTCGGCGCTTAGCCAGACGTCCGATTCAATACCGGTCGCGCCGAGTTTGATCGCAAGGTCGAACGCTTCGCGAGTGTTCTCCGGAGCATGTGCTCGGGCGCCTCGATGCGCAAACGCAATCGGACGTTCCAATTTCGAAGGCAATCGCAACCCCATACGGTCCATATGTTGCCCGCAATACCGTTCCCGGAAAACCCGAGAGGTTGTCTTTTTCGGATCGCTATCGACCCTGGACAGCTGCCTAAACGTGGTCCTTTTGGGCCATATCCGCCCGAAAACGGGTCCCGAATGGGGACTTCGGCCCACTTGCAACCGGCGAAATGGGCCACAGGAGCCTCAAGGCTTCCCCCTTAGCATCCGAAACTTCTTGTACGGAGCGGGAACTATCAAACCTCCGAGAGGAAAGTGGACCAAGACATGGCAACGATTCGAGCGAGCTGTCCAGACTGCGGCGATGTGGAACTAACCACCGCCGACGTCACGGTTCGTGTATGCCTAGACGACGACCGAGGCGAGTACCGTTTCACGTGCCCGGTCTGCTCAATGGTCATCGTAAAGCCCGCAGAACACCGCACGATCGACCTGCTCGTCGCCAGCGGGGTGCATATGGACACCTGGACTCTCCCAGCGGAGCTCTTTGAGAAACGATCGGGCCGAGAAATCGACCACGATGACATTCTTGACTTTCACAGCCTCCTCGATGACGACGAAGCCATTGCAGCTGCGCTCGCATCGATCGCTGATCGCTAGGGAACAAACCCTCTAAAGCTCAATTCTTTTCAACCGAAGCTTGCCCCGTTTTAAAGCGAAGCTTTCCCTTCGCTGAGATACAATACGAAAATGTTCAACGTCGGAGGACCTGAGTTCCTCGTCATTCTGCTCGTTGCGCTAGTGGTACTCGGTCCAACTCGCCTTCCCGACGCCCTGCGACAACTGGGCAAGTTCATTGGCGAAGCCAAGAAGATCTCGACCAACTTCCAAAACGAAGTCCAACAAGCAATGAAAGACCCGGTCCAAAAGGTGACCGGTGTGGAGACTCCAAAGATTCCACGGAACGCGAAGGAAATCGTGGGCTTTGCTGTCAACGAACCCTTCAAAGCCCAAGAGAACACGCCCCATCCAAGTGACGAGAAGGCGAGCGAGAACCCAACAGCGGCGGTCTCCGACAGCTCGAACGAAGCAGATGCATCGGATAAAGCCGATGCCGACGCAGCCACCAACGAACCGAAGGGCCCAACGTTCAATTCTGCGGACCCGGCAATTCGAAGTGCCGAGCCAGCTACACCGGTCGCTCCGGTTGGAGGCGAGCCAGTCGCACCCAGCATCGAACCGGTGGCTCCGAACGTCGAACCGGCCACGATCGCATCTCCAGCTGCCATTGAGGCAGCATTTGAAGACTCCAACACCGGTAGCGACGACGGCGAAGACGACGTCGAAGTTCCTATGTTTGGAGACCGCTAGTGGCGGCGGACCAACAGGACGAACAAGACGTCTCCGACAGGGATATGTCCCTGATCGAGCATCTCACCGAGCTTCGCCAACGAATCGTCAAAAGCATTATCGCCATCGTGGTTGGTGCGGTGGTTGTATTCATCTTCTACGACCAGATCCTGGACGCGATCGTCAGCCCATACTGCCAGGCGCTCGAGAACATCGATGAAGAGTCATTCCTCGAGGGTTGTTCACTCGTTCAAACCCAGCCGCTCGAAGGCCTCTCGCTTTTCTTCACCGTCGTAGGCTACGGCGGCTTTGCACTTGCAATACCGGTCGTTCTTTGGCAGGCGTGGCAATTCGTAGTGCCTGGCCTCTACTCCCACGAAAAGAAATACGGGATCCGATTCGTTCTTTCCGGCGCAACGCTCTTCTTCTTCGGTGGGAGCCTCGCGTTCTGGAGCGCCCCACGAGCGCTCGAGTTTCTGCTCGACGTTGGCCCCTTCGTCTCGCTTCTCAGCCCCGGCCCATACATCACGTTCTTGGTCAAGATGATCGTTGCATTCGGGCTCGGCTTTCAGTTTCCGATCATTCTGATCCTGGCCCAACAAATTGGGCTCGTCGATTACAAACAACTCAAGTTAGGCCGGCGGTATGCGATCGTCGGAATCGTTGTGCTCGTTGCGGTCCTGACGCCGTCGGGCGACCCGATTACGCTCGGGGTGTTGTCGGTACCCATGTACTTCTTCTACGAAGCAGCGATCATCTTCGGCTGGCTCAAAGCGCGCAAAGGACGAGCTGAGGTAAAGACATCGGCATGACCGACGGTCTGATCGGTCCCCCTCGCACCTTCGACCTCGATCCCTTCCAGGTTCAAGCCATCGACCTCCTCGAAGCGGGTAAGTCGGTAGTTGTGGCTGCGCCGACGGGTTCTGGCAAAACGTTCGTTGGAGAGTACGGCATTGGGATGGCTGCTGCTCGCGGCCGACGCGGGCTCTTCACCACGCCGATCAAGGCGCTCTCGAATCAGAAGTACCGAGACCTGCGGAGCTGGTTGGGCGAGGATCAGACGGGCCTACTCACCGGCGACAACTCGATCAACGGCGACGCGACGGCTGTCGTTATGACGACCGAGGTCCTGCGCAACATGCTCTACGCCGAGCCCGAGCGTCTCGACTCCACAGACGTTGTGATCATGGACGAGGTTCATTACCTACAAAAC
>CAZHUR010000016.1:10749-15335 GCA_964535395.1 uncultured Acidimicrobiales bacterium | reverse complement strand
CATCGAGAAGGCACAACAGGTCTGTGCGACCTGTGATGTCCAGGTCGAGTGCCTTGAGTATGCGCTTATGACCAATCAGGATGCCGGCATCTGGGGTGGACTCACCGAAGACGATCGCCGCAAAATCCGTCGTGAGCGCCGCAAGGCAAATCGTGCCGCCCAGGCTGCTGCGGCCAAGGCGCAAGCCGAGGCTTAAGGCTTCTTTGCCAGAAAGTCGAGATTGAGCGCCAGGTCATAGACCTGGCGCTTTTTCGCGCCCGTCATCGCCACGACCGTTTCGACAGCGTCTCGACGGGTCGCCCCGTCCGCTGCCTCTTTCTCAAGAGCAGCAGTGAGCGTTTCAACGGTGTCGAGTCGTTGTGCAGCTCCCCCAAGGATCAGCACGTACTCGCCCCGCGGCTCGCGTTCAGCCACATGGGCGAGCGCCCCACCCAGGTCGCCTCGCCACACCTCTTCGTAGGTCTTGGTCAGTTCTCGAGCCAGAACCAGATGACGTTTCGCACCGAGCACAGCGTGAAGGTCGGTCACTGTCCGCTCCACGCGATGTGGAGCTTCGAAGAGCACCACCGTCCGACGCTCGGCTACGAGCTCTTCGATGCGCGAGGTCCGCTCGGCACCCTTTCGAGGTAAGAAACCCTCGAAACAAAAACGGTCGGTGGCCAGACCGCTCACCACCAGACCCACGAGCGCCGCGCTCGCTCCAGGAATGGCCTCGACATGACCGCCACCCTCAATCACAGCCTGAACCACGCGTTGGCCAGGATCTGACACCGCGGGGGTGCCGGCGTCGGCGACGAGCACCACCACCTCTCCCCTGTCGATCCGCGACAAGATCTCGGCACTCGCAGCGGCCTCAGTGTGCTCGTTGCACACGATGAACGGCTCGTGTTCGATTCCGAAATGAGCGAACAACGAACCGGTCCGCCGAGTGTCCTCACAAGCAACCGAGTTGGCAACCGAGAGCGCCTCGAGTGAGCGCGGAGACATATCGCCAAGGTTGCCGATCGGGGTGGAAACCAGGACGAGCCGTCCGCGAGATTTGCTCACGGGTAACGAATCTCGAGTTGATCCCCGGGTGCGATCTGCCAGTGGCTAAAGCGTCCGGCGTTTGTTTCAAGTACACAAGACGCACGCCGCTCGACTTTGGAAACCCGATGTTGTGGCATCGTCACGATTCGGATGACACGCATCTCGTCATCGCAGAACGCTACGTCGATAGGGAACTTCATTCCGATCGTGTGCACGCTCTTTGTCTTATCCAACAGCAGCACCCCATCCACATCGTCACGACCGAGGAGCCCTTTCGTCCTGGACTTGATGGAGTTCGCCCGTTCGACGGATGCCAAAACGGTCCCGTCGTGCATCAGCCATGCCATAGGCACAGACTACGCGGCGCCGACTACCCATGACGAACGGGCCAAGCCTCGACTGGCCTCTCAGTCAGCACGACCGTTTTGAAGTGAACCGCGGGTCGCACGGGTCCCAAAGAGGTTAAAGACAACGGCCGCTCCCGCCTGTCGGGCGTCGCCCGATTCGAGCAGCTGGGATCGAGCCGAGAGCATCGCGTCATCCACCGACTCGCCCGCTACCAGCGCCCGATGAAGTGCCACACCAAACTGACTAGCAGCACGATCGTTGACGACCATCGATGGCGCGATGACGATCCGGGATCCAAGGTTTCGAAGCTCGGTAGCGGTTCCGACAACGACGTCGACGTCGCCCCCGACCGAAGCCGATGCAGCAGCATCACACGAAGTGAGAATGATGACATCAGGCAAGCTCCCAACCTGTGCCATTTCCAGAATCGACAACTGGTCGTCAGAGAACTGAAGGGCCGAGAAGAACGCGTTGTCTGCCCGAAACGAACCGTGGGCAGCAACGTGTACGAGGTCCGCCGATCCCAACGAATCCAACACGTCGGGACATGTAGCATCACGCTGCACTGCATCTGGTCGCTGCCAAAGCTCGGCAATTTGTTCGAGCTCGTGATGACTTGCTGATAAGTCGGGGCCGCCGAGAAACCCGAAGTTCTGCACAGCGACCGGCAAACGATCCGAGTTCCACACGCTGAGTGTCGTGGTCAAAGTGAGGGGTCGATTCTTAAGGGACGGCAAGCCGCTCCACGCGACGTGGCGCAGCTGTGTGGGTGGCGTTAACACAACGCGCTCAACGTCCTCGATCCCGAGCGGCTGAACCAGTGCGCGGTCAAGACGGTCGCTGCACTGCCCGAGACGTTCGACTTCGAGCTCGAGGCCATCTCGGCGTTCGTCGGCAATGCGACGCAGTGCCGACCGATGCTGTCGGATATCTGCTGCGAGAGAGGAGATGGCCCCAAGACTGGTCAGCGTGCTCGAGTCGCTCGTTCGCACAAGACCAAGAAGTTCGTCACCGTGAACGGCGTACGTTAGGTAAGCGGTGTCTTTGGGAAGTCCCAGATCCAGTTGCCGCGACTGCAACCTGGTTTGCCCTGTCTCCGCTGAAAGGGATCGCCTGCTATCGAGCACTTCTTTCTCGATACGCCGCACGGCCCGAGCCGCCGATCCCACATCACCACCGTTCAGTTTCGCTTCTTCGAATAGCACCCTGGCATCTCGCAAACGGCCGAGCTGAACGGGGCTACTCGTGCGTTCCCCCGGCGCACCTCCCGACGAGCGAACCGTCCGCGTCTTCTCAAGGACCGCTAGCGCGGCATCGGCGACATCGTCGGCGTGGAAGGCAAGTGCAAGTCCAAGCTCGGTGAGCGGCAGAGCACGATGCGATATCACCGCCCGCATTTCTACCGACCCTAGGAGGTCTCGCTGATCGGTCAGCGCAACTAAGGCGCCATCGAAGCTCTGCCAACCGGTGTCGGTGTTCTGGTCGATTACAGCAACGAGTAACTCCGCCAAGGCTCGGTCCATTGGATCGATTGGCTCGATGTACTCGAGGGCGTGCTCGAGTACCGAACGAGTGCGCCCGGGGTACACATCGCGGTGCCGTCGGGCCCAACCAAGAGCAACGGTGAAAGCCTCGCTAATCCACGCGGCTTCAAGAAGCTGCTGTATCCGATCTTCGACGAGACCACCATCGCCCTCGACGCCATCGGCCAACAGGTAGTTGGCTCGCAATGCCAAGGGACGCTGGCCGAGCTGTGATGCGAGCTCGGCCGAGTGTTGAGCAGCCTTTGCAGCTCGGTTTGAGTCGCCCAGCCGGAGAGCTGCCTCGGCGATAAGAAGGTGGGCCTGAGTGTCGAGCATCTGATTCGAACCCGCTGTCGCCGACTGCGCCGCACGTTCTGCAGCATTCAGCGCGTCGCCAGCGAGGCCGACATCGAGAAGCGTTCTGGCGTGGTCCACCTCGAGCACGGCCACCAAAAGATCTACGTCGCCGAGCTGAGCGAAACTCTCGCGAGCAGACCCATAGCGTCCCAAGGCCTTCCCAAAGTTTCCGCGGCGAGAGTCGAGATACCCGAGGTTGCCCTCGATCCCTGCTGCTACCACGTGTTGCCCGGTGTCTATGGTCTTGTTTAGGGCCAACTCATACCAGTGTTCGGCATCGTCCAGCCGGCTCATCATCGATGACACCGCCCCCAGATTGACCAGCGTCCGAGTCTCACGGTGATCATCTCCCGCTTCTCGGAGGAGCACAACCGCCTCTTCTAAATGTTCGAGCGCCTCGGGCAGTCGGCCCAGTTCGGTCATGATGATGCCGATCTGGTTCCTGAGTTGGCCGCTGTGGTTCGAATCGAGCCTCACCGTGAGGTTTTCGAGCAGATCCAGAGCCACCTCGGGATCTCCTTGTTTGCTCAAAGCAGGCGCAAGCGTCAGTAACACCTCTATCACCGTGTCGGGGTCGACACTCAGTTGCCTTGCTTCATCGAGCAACTGCACTGCGTCCGACATGTTGTTGGCGTAATACGCCGCGCGGCCCAATACGAGCAATGCCTCGGCTCTTTCCTCGGGGCCTGCGAGACCGTTGGCCAAGGTTCCGCGAGCGGCTTCGAGAGCGTCAGCAGGCGCTGCATAGACCTGTTCAGCCGCTCCAGATCCATCCTCTTGTGGCCTGTCATTCACAAGCGCTTCGCCCCATTCACAAACCGTGTGAAAGAATTATGTATCTAAAGCCAGGTAGCGCGCTCAACTGAGGCAACCGGCAAAAGCATGCGGGAGTTCACAAGTGTCCAAACAAGTAAGCCAGGCATCGATCTACGATCCAGATCGGATTGCGTTTCGAACCGACCTTTCGGGCAATGACATCAACATTCGCCCTCGAAGTTTTCTCACAAGCGCCGACGCCGCAGACGTAGGGCAGGCTCTGCGACAAATTGCTGGAGAGCTTGCGCTCGACTTGGTTGATGACCCAACCAGCAAGGATGGTGCAGATGGCGAACTCGTAGCACCAGTTCGCAAGGTCCGTGGAAGCTGTCAGCTCTTCGCATTGCGCGAAGACGTTGAGATCGACGTTCTACGTGTGATCCGTGGCTTACGGGACCGTGGAATTCCGGCTCAGCCCAACCACGTCTATTTCGTGACCAGTTTGCCGAAGTCGTTTAACCCGAACCTCTTCGCACCCAATCTGTTTGCACCCAATCTCTTCGCG
The DNA here is from genome assembly GCA_964535395.1 of uncultured Acidimicrobiales bacterium. Taxonomy (GTDB): domain Bacteria; phylum Actinomycetota; class Acidimicrobiia; order Acidimicrobiales; family SHLQ01; genus SHLQ01. The sequence continues at coordinate 10,757 of CAZHUR010000016.1, read as the reverse complement.
CCGAACCT
>CAZHUR010000016.1:6149-10649 GCA_964535395.1 uncultured Acidimicrobiales bacterium | reverse complement strand
TTCGCCCCCAACCTCTTCGCACCGAACCTGTTCGCCGGCGGCGCTGGCCAGGGAACGTCATGCTGCTGCCCACGAGGATTGTCCAACGGCGAGTCACGCCCGGTACCGCGACTCGCTGCTACACCGGTCCCTGCTCCAGACACTCCTTTCGCCGCCGAAATCGCCGAGAAAGACCAATCCGTCGAGATTCACGTCATCGACATTGCCTCCCCTGGACCAGACCGAAACCCCGAGAGCGAAGTCGGAGAGCTCACCCAGAACGGCTTCATCACCAACGACGCAGTCGACGAGAACCATGACGGCTGGGCCGACCCCGCGACCGGACACGGCGACTTCGTGCAGAGCATCGCTGAACTCCACAGTGGGATGAAAGCCCGGCTCTGGCACGCCGCCGACCCGCTCGGAGACATTGACGATGCCCACCTCGTGTTGGCCCTCCAGGAGGTCGACAAGCAAGCTTCGACCGACAAAGAAAGAGTGCTCAACCTTTCCCTCTCTGGCTACAACGAAGACGATCGTCCCTCGGTCATTCTCGCCGACCAGATCGAATCGATGGTCGCCAGCGGTTGGACCATCGTGGCTTCGGCCGGCAATAACGCAAGCTGCAGGTTGGCGTGGCCGGCCGCGCTCCCCGGGGTAGTCGCCGTCGGCGCACTCGATGACTGCGGCCCGGCGTGGTTCTCAAACTACGGCGAGTGGGTCGATGCGTCCGCTCACGGAGTCAACATCGTCGCTGGTTATCCGTTACTCACCAAACTGGAATCCCGCGACGTTGCCGAAAAAGAAGACGGCTCGATGTTGGACACCCACGACTTTGACACCGGCTGGGCCAGCTGGAGCGGCACCAGCTTCTCAGCACCGTTCGTCGCTGCGAAACTAGCTCTGCGGCTACAAGACGGAGACTCGCGAGAGGCGGCGATCGAGACAGTGATCTCGGACCCGAGCCTTCTGCGAGTACCGAACTTCGGGACGGTTGTGCGGTGAAATCGATTGAGGCGCCAACGCCCGAACTGCTTCGCAGCGCCCTCGATGGAGACCGAGCAGCCTGGGATCGAATCGTCGAAGACTACTCAAAGCTGCTCTGGTGGATCGCTCGCAGCTACCGGCTCGACGACACAACGGCTGCTGACGTTGTCCAAACCGTTTGGTTGCAACTCATCCGTTTCGGTGACCGAATCCAGGATCCGGCCAAGCTCGGAGGATGGCTCGCCACAACCGCTCGTCGTGAAGCACTTCGACGAACCAAAGACCGACACGTTCCAACCGAGTGGGCCGAAGAAGAACCAGACCTGCTCGCCCCGGCCCTCGACGAGCGAATGCTCGACGAGGAGACCATCAACATCGTCCTTGCGGCCTTTGCGCTGCTCCCCGAGAACGACCAGCAGCTGCTCCGGCTCGTGTGCGACGTACCTCCCAAGACATACGAGGAAATAGCAGCGTTGTTAGGAAAGTCTCATGGCCATATCGGCCCCAGCCGTCAACGTGCACTCGCTCGCTTGCGAGCCCTGATCCGAGAGATGGGATTGAAATGACAGACAAACCAATGATCGACGACGATGACGCCCTCGCTGAACTGGTGACAACTGCGTTCGACGAGCTGCCACAACCCTTCGATGTCAGCTCCCAACCGCCCGCCTCGGTCATCGAAGGCGCGAAGTGGGTCCACGAGTGGGTAACGATGGATGCCGAATTGGCCGAGCTCACGTTCGACTCGACCATGAATCCTGAACTCGCTGGCGTGCGCTCGCTCGGCGCTCTTCGTGAACTGACCTTTGTAAGCGGTCAGCACACGATCGAGGTTGAGATCGACCCTGACGAACGAACCGTAACAATCTCTGGTCACGTCGAACCACCTGTGACAGGGACGATGCAACTGGTCATCGGCGGAGAAATCTTCGAAGACGAACTAGACGAGACGGGTTCGTTCTGCATCGAAAATGTTGCGCACGGGACGGTGCTTGCGTTCATCGAAACTCCGTCAGGAAAGATTCGCCTCGGCTCGTTCGAGGTCTAGCTGTATTCTCCTCGACACTTCCGGTCGAGAACTCCACTCCCCTCGACACTTCCGGTCGAGATCCCCGGCAACAACTGAGGCGGCGCTGGCCGCCGGTAGGCTCATCGCCCATATGGAACGATTCGGATTCGTCGGCCTCCCCAATGCTGGGAAGTCCTCTCTCTTCAACGCACTCGCAGGCGGCGGTGCACTGGCAGCCCCCTACGCATTCGCTACAACCGACCCCAACGTGGGTGTCGCAAAGGTCTTCGACGACCGACTCGATGCCTTAGCGGCAATGTCGAAGTCAAAGAAGGTCATCAACGCCAGCGTCCAGTTCAACGACATCGGCGGTCTCGTCGAAGGGGCAAGCCAGGGCGAGGGTCTCGGCAACAAGTTCCTCGCGGGCATCCGAGAGGTCGATGCGATCGTGTTTGTGCTGCGTGCGTTCCCCGACGATGACGTGCCCGGCCCGACCGACCCGCTCGAGCACCTCGGCGTGGTCGAAACAGAGCTGGCGCTCGCCGATCTCGATACCGCCGAGACGCAGCTGGAGAAGGTTGGGCGTGCCGCCCGGGTCGACAAGTCGAAGGAGGGCGAAACCAAGTCGTTGGAAAAGGTCGTCGAACTGCTCGCCAACGGCACTCCCCTCTACAAGAGTGATTTGACCGAAGAGGAGCGTCTTGAACTCAAGCCCTTCTTTTTCCTCACGAACAAGCCCGTGCTGGCGGTGGTCAACATTGGCGAGGACCAACTGGAGGAGGGCGACGCGATTGCGGCCCCGGTGAGCGAAGCACTCGGCGGTGCCGAAGTAATTGCGACCTGCGTTCAGCTCGAAGCGGAAGCAGCCATGCTCGAAGAGGACGAACGCGCCGAAATGCTCGAAGGACTTGGTCTTGGCGAAGGTGCCATGCCGCGTTTCATTCGCGCCGCCTACGAACTGATGGGGCTCCGCACGTACCTCACCACCGGCGAGAAGGAAACTCGTGCCTGGACCTTCCACGCTGGCTCGACGGCTCCACAAGCCGCCGGCGTGATCCACACCGACTTTGAGCGCGGCTTCATTCGTGCAGAAACAATCAACTGGAAAGAGCTCGTCGACTCGGGTTCATGGCCAGCGGCTCGTGACAAGGGCCTCGTCCGCTCCGAAGGCAAGGACTACATCGTCGAAGACGGCGACGTGATGGAATTCCGCTTCAACGTGTGACGGGCAATCCCTCCTATTCTTGGGAAATGGATCCTGTTGAGGCTCTTGATCGAGCGCTCTATTTCCTCGATCGAGACAATGCTCCACGCGAGAAGAAGAATGCCTTCCGAGCCGCCCGAGCTCGAGTTGTTGAGGTTGGGCTCGATGAAACCGTGGATCGTGTTCATGCGGGAACGATCACCCAGCTTGCAGACATTGGTAAGAGCACCGGTGAGGTGATCTCCGATGCGGTAAAGGGTGTTGACGACGGATACCTCGCTCGCCTCGACACCGACTCGCAAGTTCCGCTTGGGCCGGGAGGAGACCTGCGGGCATTGCTACGAGGTGACTGCCACAGCCATAGCACGTGGTCTGATGGCGGCGGCCCGCTGACGGAGATGGCGCTCACGGCCAAGCGACTCGGCCACGACTACCTAGTTGCAACCGATCATTCGGCTCGTCTTACCATTGCCCACGGGCTCAACGAAGAACGTCTTCGTTCGCAGTGGGATGAACTCGTCACCCTGAACGCCGAACTTCGTCCCTTCCGAATCCTCTCGGGCATGGAGGTAGACATCTTCGAAGATGGCAGCCTCGACCTCTCGGACACGATGCTGGCCGAGCTGGATATCGTCGTGGCTTCGGCACACTCGAAGCTGGATCTCGAACCTGAATTGATGACACGTCGACTCGTCACCGCGGTTGCAAATCCACACGTCGACATCCTCGGCCATATGACCAACCGCAAACTCTCCGGGGCTGGCCGCCCTCCGTCGCGCTTTGACGCTGAGGTCGTGCTCGCGGCTTGCGCCCGGTTCGGGACCGCCGTCGAAATCAACTGCCGGCCCGATCGCCAAGACCCGCCCGAAGAGCTGCTCGAGCTGGCCGTCGAGTGGGACTGCTATGTCTCGGTCAACACCGACGCGCATGCAGCGGGTCAACTCGAGTGGCAGGCGTTCGGCTGCGACAAGGCAGTTCGTTGCGGAGTCGACCCTGACCGGATTATCAACACGTGGCCAGTAGAGAGGCTTTTGGAGTGGGCAGCGGTCGGCTAGGCACCTCGCCATTCGGCCTGAACGTACAAATCCAAAATTTCCGCGACTAACGCTCACCCTCAGCCGTCATACACGTAACTAAGCAGCGCAGGTATCCCGCCACCTGTGTTGCTTACCCCCCGATAGAGATCTCAACCCCGCAGGTATCCCGCCACCTGCGGGGTTGTGAATTTTTCGCCCTGAGCCTGAGCGAGGGGCGCTCCAGCGCCGTCAGAAGAAATTCTCCAATTTCTCGCGACAAAGTCAGGGGCCGGTACGTCATACAC
>CAZHUR010000016.1:0-6049 GCA_964535395.1 uncultured Acidimicrobiales bacterium | reverse complement strand
GCCACGTTGAAACAGATCTCAACCCCGCAGGTATCCCGCCACCTGCGGGGTTGTGAATTTTTTGGCCGGTATTTCTGAATCTTCTAGCTAGGCTTATTCGAATGTCGAAGCGCACGCAGAAGAAGAAGATCAAGGCTCGCCGTTCAAAGGCCAACCACGGTCGCAAGCCAAACATGGGCCGCAACAGCTAGAACGCCGTCGTCTTGTTGGTCCCCAGCAAGACTTTTCGGGCCGTAGCCTGTCACTCATGTCTACGATCATCGGGATATTCGCAATCGGTCTCATGGTCGTTGTCCTGCTGATCGCCATTTTTTCGCTCGCCATGCTGGTGATCATCCCACTCGGTCGGTTTTTCGAGAAACGTTCAAACCCCAGCCAAAGCAACGAATAGCGGGCCGCGCGCAATTTGGCAGTTGTGTGAATTCTGTCGACCCGAATGCGCGAGACGCGTTTCCTTGGCTATCTTTCCCGTTGGAGAGCGACCGCACTGGTTTGCTCGCGCCGAATAGCCGGAGGGGCATCACTTATGCGCACTAACAGAAAACTCATCTGGGCGCTGCTCGCAGCGCTCAGCCTCATCGCCGCAGCATGTGGCAGCACAGCGACCGACGCGGTCGACTCTGCCGCCGATGCAGCTGGAGATGTCGTCGATGAGGCCACCGACGCAGTCGATGGCGAAGAAGACGAAGCCATGGAAGACGAAGAAGACGAAGCCATGGAGGATGAGGAAGAGGAGGCCATGGAAGACGAAGAAGAGGGCGAGGGCGATGAAGCCGTTGCTGCTACTGACACGTCGGTTGGCCTGGTCTATGACATTGGTGGCCGTGGCGACCTTTCCTTCAACGACTCCGCAGCAGCTGGTCTCGACCAGGCTGAAGCCGAGCTCGGAATTGGTTTCGTCGACCTTTCACCAAACGATGATGGCTCGAACCGTGGCGAGCTACTTCAGCTCGCAGCTGACGACAACCCAATCGTTATCGGTGTGGGCTTCTTGTTCGAAGCAGACGCAGCTGCAACCGCTGCCGAAAACCCAGACACCAACTTCGCAGTGGTCGACTCTGCAATGATCGACTTCAGCCAGGATCCACCTGCGCCATATGGCCCGAACGTTGCTGGCCTCGTCTTTGCTGAAGAGCAGGGCTCCTACCTCGTTGGTGTTGCAGCAGCGCTCAAGAGCGAGAACAACTCACTTGGCTTTATCGGTGGCGTAAGCGGAATCGGCCTCATCGAGAAGTTCGAAGCTGGCTTCCGTGCGGGTGCCCTCTCGGTAAACCCTGACATCGAGATCGTTGCTGAGTACATCACCGCAGCTCCTGACTTTGACGGCTTCAACCAGCCTGACCGTGCTCAGGTCATTGCAACCACCATGTACGAAGATGGCGCTGACATCATCTACCACGCTGCTGGTGGTGCTGGTAACGGCATGTTCCAGGCAGCAGCCGACTTCACTGCCGACAATGGCTCGAAGGTATGGGGTATCGGCGTGGACTCCGATCAGTTCAACACCGTTGGTGTGAACAACCCAGAGCTCCAAGAGTTCATCCTCACCTCGATGCTCAAGCGAGTTGACGTTGCGGTCTTCGAGATCCTCCAGGCCCAGCAGAACGGTGAGTTCGTTGAAGGACCAAACACCTACGACCTCTCGGTCGATGGTGTTGGCTACGCAACCTCTGGCGGATTCGTTGACGACATCATCGACGACCTCGAGGCTGCACGCGAAGCGATCATCGCTGGCGATGTTGTTGTTCCAACCGACCCAAGCGACGTTGGCTAAGCAGCACTAGCTCATCTGAGGGTTCGACCGAACCGTCAAGAAATCTGAGTCAGACCGGGCTCTCCCGTTTTTCCTGATTACAGGGATTCGGGTAGGGTCCGGTCTCACTTACTTTTAAGAGGGTTCTCTGACCAACATGAGCGCTGCAATCGAGCTCACTGGTATCACCAAACGCTTTCCCGGTGTCATCGCGAACGACAACGTGAATCTCACCGTTGAGAAGGGCGAAATTCATGCGATCTGCGGAGAGAACGGTGCCGGAAAATCGACCCTCATGAAGATCCTCTACGGCTTGCAACCAGCCGATGAAGGCACGATGAAGGTCAACGGCGAGGAGGTCAACTTCTCCACACCGAACGATGCAATCGACCGCGGCATCGGCATGGTCCACCAGCACTTCATGCTCGCCGACCAACTCACCGTCCTAGAGAACATCAACTTGGGAGCCGAACCCGCCGGAACTGGTGGCCTCATCAAGTTCAAAGAAGCCGAAGCACATCTGTCGCAGGTCGCCCAGGAATACGGGCTGACGATAGACCCGAACGATCTCATCGAAACGCTAGAGGTTGGCGAACGACAGCGTGTCGAGATCATCAAGGTGCTCTATCGGGGTGCAGACATTTTGATTCTCGACGAACCAACTGCCGTTCTTGTCCCCCAAGAGGTCGAAGCGCTGTTCGACAATATGCGCGACCTCAAGGCCGGTGGCGCCACGATCTTGTTCATCGACCACAAGCTTGAAGAAGTACTCGAAATTTCCGACAGCATCACCGTTCTGCGTCATGGCAAGACGGTGGCGAGCATGCCCAACGAGGGAGTGACCGCTCACGACTTGGCCGAGTTGATGGTCGGAAGCGAACTTCCGACACCCGCGACCGAAGAATCGACCGTCACGAACGAGGTAGCACTGTCGGTTCGAGACGTGACCGTCGAAGATCTAGACGGGCGCCCGGCTATCGAGAACATCAACCTGACGATCCATAAGGGAGAGATCCTCGGCATCGCAGGTGTCGAAGGCAACGGCCAGGGCGAACTCGTCGACGCGCTCATCGGAACGGCGACGGTGTCGGCCGGCAAGATCAGCCTCCTTGGTAAAGACATCACCAAGCTTTCGGTTCGAAAGCGTCGTGAAGGCGGCATCGGCCACGTTCCCGAAGATCGTCACGTTGAGGGTCTCCTGCTCGACGCTCCGTTGTGGGAGAACGCTGCGCTCGGGCACCAAACGCAGTCCCCGTACGGCTCGCGTTGGTTCATCGACCGAGGCGGGGCTCGCAAACAGACCGAAGTCATCAAAGACGAGTTCGATGTCCGAACCCCCAACATCGACGTTTCGGCTCACGCTCTATCGGGCGGCAACCAGCAGAAGCTGATCATCGGCCGGGAGCTCACGGCCAACCCAACGCTGCTCGTTGCGGCACACCCCACTCGTGGCGTTGATGTGGGCGCTCAGGCCGCCATTTGGGAACAGATACGCGAGGCGAGGGCAGACGGACTCGCAACGTTGCTGATCTCGGCGGACCTCGACGAACTCATTGGCCTGTCCGATCGCATCGTGGTGATGTTCCGCGGCAAGCTCGTGGCCAGCGTCGACCCAGACACCGTGACGCCTCGAGACCTCGGTGCCTACATGACCGGTGCAGCAACTCAAGACGATGAAGAAGTGAGCTGATGAGAAAGCTTGCCTTTAACCTCGCCGCGCCGCTCGCCGCATTCGTCCTCACGCTTATCATCTCCTCGCTCGCGCTCATCGCGTTTGGTTCGAACCCGATCGCTGCGTTTTCCGACATGCTCGGCCACGCCTCTGAACTCGAGACTCAGGTCGAGATCCTGAACCGGGCAACTCCGCTCTATCTGTCCGCTGTAGCCGCAGCGATTGGGTTCCGCATGAACCTGTTCAACATCGGTGTTGAGGGCCAGTACCTCTTTGCGTTTATTGTCGCTGCCCAAGTCGGGGCGATCCTTTCGCTTCCATCGATCCTGCACATCCCGGTCATCCTCATTACAGCAATGCTCGTTGGTGGCCTGTTCTCTGGGATCGCAGGCGTTCTCAAGGTGACCCGCGGCGTGAACGAGGTCATCTCGACGATCATGCTCAACTCGATCGCCGTCGCCGGACTCATCGCTGCGCTCCAAGCACGTTGGCAACCTGAGCAAGAGAACTTCACCGCGACCACGCTCGGCACCGCTCCAATCGATGAGACGGGGCTAATCCCAAACATCAACGGTCTCGTCGAAATCTTCACCCCAGAGATCGGACAGGGCGTCGAACTGACGGGCATGATCTTTGTCGCTGCGCTCGTCGGAGTTCTGTACTACGTCTTGCTCAACAAGATGCGTTTCGGCTTCGACCTGCGTGCGAGCGGAATTAACCCGTTCGCTGCACGAGCGGGCGGTGTTCCGCCAAAGCAGATGATCGTGGCTGCAATGTTTCTCTCCGGGGCGGTCGCTGGCCTCATCGGCATGGTCGAACTGGCAGAAGTTGGCCGGTTCCCCGCCGACCCAATCCAAGGACTTGGTTTCGCCGGAATCGCCGTGGCATTGCTCGGGCGAAACAACCCCGGCGCCATGGCCTTTTCTGCTCTCCTGTTCGCCTTCCTCGATGTTTCTGCTGGCATCTTGCAAAGTACTCAGACCGCAACCAAAGAGATTGTCAACATCATGCAGGGCATCGTGTTGCTCGCTGCGGTCATCGCCTACGGCGTCACCAAGCGGATCCAGACCCGTGAGGAAGCCCGAGCGACCCCAGAAGCCCTCCGTCAACAAGATGATGCTCAGCCAGCAGAGGCGGTGACATGAAGGCTCTCACCGAACTCCCCGCGTGGATCCGCTGGCCGCTCTACGCCTTCGCTGGCATCTTCTTGCTCACCCTCGTTCAGAGCATCTCCGACACCGAACGCCTCACCCAGGTTGCTACCTCGCGACAGATGTTGCGGTTCGCCGTACCGATCTTCCTCGCTGGCCTCGGCGGGCTCTTCAGCGAACGCTCCGGGGTGATCAACATCGGCCTCGAAGGCATGTTGATCCTCGGCATGTGGTTCGGCGCATGGGGCTCGATCGAGTTCGGTCCGTGGTGGGGCCTACTCATCGGGATGATCGGTGGCGGCATCGGCGGCCTGCTCCATGCCATCGCCACCGTGGGATTCGGCGTCGACCACATCATTTCGGGAGTGGCGATCAACATCTTGGCTCCCGCGTTTACCAGGTTCCTCTCCGACGAGGTGTGGGCGTCGCCGACCACATCTCCCCAGACTCAGAGTGTGGGCACGTGGGACGTACCGTTCCTCGCTGGAGGCACCATTTTTGGCTGGGAGTCCCCGGACTGGCTGTTGAGCATCAGCATGCTCGAACTGTGGTTCATCAGCGATAGCGCACAGTTAGCTCGCGGGCTGCTGCGAGGAACCCACTGGGTGTCGTACCTGGTAATCATTCTCGTACCGGCCACTTCATGGCTGATCTGGCGCACTCGATTCGGTCTGCGTCTTCGTATTGCTGGCGAGAACCCTCAAGCTGGCGCCGCCCAAGGCATCAACATCATCCGCTATAAGTACGTGGCTGTGGTGATTTCCGGGGTGCTCGCAGGACTCGGCGGAGCGTTCATTTCGACCGAACTCTCCGGACTATTCCAGGGCGGAAACAGCGCTGGCCGTGGCTTCATTGGTCTCGCAGCGCTGATCTTTGGTAACTGGCGCCCCGGTGGTGTCCTCGTCGGTGCGCTCTTGTTCGGCTACGTGTTCGGCCTCGACCTACGCGATCTCGACGGCACGGCCTCGCACGCCTTACTCCTCGTGAACACGATTGCGCTCAGTGGCGTTGCGGTGTGGGCACTACAGGGCAAGCGAACCGCCGACGCGATCATGGCGGTGATCCTCGGTGGACTATCACTCATCTGGTGGCTGTCAGCAGAGACCGTGCCGAGTTGGTGGAGCGACGTGCTGCCTTTTGTGCTCGTCTTGTTAGTTCTCGTGTTCTTTGCCCAGAGGCTTCGCGCTCCCGAGAAACTCGGCGCGCCGTATTTCAAGGGATCCACGTAGATGTTTGACCCAACCGACTTCGCGGACAACGGCGTTGCCGTGTTCCCCGGTGCGGTTTCACCCGAACACATGGATAGCTTTCGCCGTGCGGTCGACCGCTTGGTCGAAGACTTCGACCCGGCCGGTGTGCGCACCGTCTTTTCGACCGACGATCAGAGCCACGCGCGGAGCGACTACTTTCTCACCTCGGGAGACAAGGTCCGGTACTTTCTCGAAGACGGCGCCCTAGACGGGGACGGCGAGG
>CAZHUR010000015.1:0-15513 GCA_964535395.1 uncultured Acidimicrobiales bacterium | reverse complement strand
CTCCACGATCATCATCGGCGCAAACAACACGATGTCGATCAAGAGTTGGCCTAAGGCGAACGACGAACTCGAACAGATCATGTGGGCGCTGCCAGACCCCTCGGTCGTAGCCCGTGTCGGGGTTTCTTCACCAGCGAGTCCGCTGATGGCTCGGCGCTTCACAAATACGATCGAGCGGATCAGCAGCGAGCGCGAGTTCGAGAACTTTTGGCCCTGGGACTGGCCGTCTCGCGACGGCATGGCCGAAGACAAGTTCCATCCCAACCCGCAGGGCTACCGCTATATGGCAGATCTCATCTGGGAACCGATTGCAGCCACCGTCGGGCTCTTGTTCTAGCTCTCTAGGCCGAGGTCGCTAGCTCTGAAGAGACAGCAGTTCCGCAATTCGTTCGCGGTCGGATACGACGGTCTGAACATTGTCGATAACCCGTGTCTGAGCGTGTTCGGCAACTTGTTGCTCGATGGCCTTACGGGCTTTTCGACCACGACGGCCCGCTCCCACCCCGAGGGGCACCCGAACGAGCAAGCTCAAGATAAGACCGACCAGAACACCACCGATCAGCAGTGCAGAGGGCAACGGTATCCACTCAGCCTCTGGCGTTGGCGGCAACAGCGGTTCGGTATCGAAGGCGAAGAAGCCTCCGAGAATCGCGACCGCGACTAGCCACACCAACCCCACGATGGCCGTAACTGCGAATAGCTTCTGCAACCAGGCAAACAGAACCCACCAACCCGGCTTCTCCCCAGCCTTCACCGTTTCACGTCCGACGGTCTGGCGAAGGTCGTCGAGCAGTTCATCTCGTTCAACAACGGCAGCGTCTCTCACCGCTCGGCTCCACGGCTGACCTACCTCACCAGCTACGGCCTCGGCGTAGTCGCGCATAGCGAGATCTGCGCGTGGCGTCGCCGCGCCAGTCCTTCCTGGGCCAGGCAGCTCTGCGAGGGGCTTCTTTGCCAGGCGTCGTGCCCAACGAGTAAACGGCCAGCCCATCGCTAGCGAGCCCTGGCGACGGTGATGACGCGCTGCAACTTCCGACGCTTCCTCGGCACCTGCAGCATCGGACAGCCCGGAGATCAGACCGTTGGAGAGTTTGCCAGCCGGGTCGCCCAAGCTACCGGTCGGCATAAGCCCCTGTGCGACTTCGTTGAGATCGGCGTCCACGCGAATGAGCGATGCATTTCGTGCTTCGATTGCAGTGATGAGCATCTGAGTGAAGTCGTCAAAGCCGGCACCGGTGAGCGCGCTAACCGCCAGCGGGTTCGCGTTTGCGATTCCATCTTCGGCAACCAGGCGGCCAAAGTCGGCGGCCACCGAATGCCCACCATCTTCGAGACGGTCGGCTTGGTTCAGCACAAACCGCAGGATGCCCGCGTGCCCAGCGAGCGGCTGGATATAGCCGAGGTGCAGCGCGGCGTCTGCATACTTCTGTGGGTCTGTAACCCACACGAGCACGTCGACCAACTCGACCAACCGGTCGACCTCGATACGATGCTCGAACGCTGTCGAGTCATGGTCTGGCAAGTCGAGCAGCACCAATCCGTCGAGCGGATGGGGTTCGTCTTTTTCGACTTGATACCGATGCGGCACCTCAAGCCAGTCGAGCAACGGCCCGGCATCGTCGTCACCCCACACCACTGCGTGGGTGGCCGAAGTGGTTGGCCGACGCACCGAACTCTTTGTCAGCTCTTTACCAGCCATCCGATTGACGATCGACGACTTGCCCGAACCAGTAGCGCCCGCGATTGCTACGACGGTGTGAGTCGTGCCATGACGCAACCGCTCGATGGCCTTATCCCGCTGGACGTTTAGCGCCCGAACCTCCTCATCCGAGTAGTACTTCGACGCCAGGCCCACAGCTTCGGAGAAACCATCGAGGCGCGCTTGGAGCACAGTATCGGGGCCTGTTCGGATGTCGGTCATGGCTTACTCGCTCGCCGCCGCTACCGAAGCAACCGCATCTCGGAGATCTCCGCCAACCGCCGAACCCGACAGAAGCTCTTCGAAGCGGGTGATGTCGTGGGCGAGCAATCGCTCGATCCGGACCATAAGGTCCTGCCGCGCATTCTTTGCAAGGTCGCGAATGGCTTGCTCACCAAAGACGGCGGTGAGTATCGCCTGGGAAACCGCTGCCGTTCCGCCCGCTACCGCAGCTTCTCCGCCGGTGACTCCACCGGTTTGGCTGAACACGGCGATCATCAACGCAACGCCGATTCCGTTGATACCTGTTGAAACGGTGCGGGCAATCACGACCTTGTCACCGGACTCTTCACGCACCAGGTCGAGCACATATTGCTCCCAGGCTTGGAGTTCGTGCTCGATCTTGCCGGTCAGGTCAGAGCCGGCTCGCTCAATCCCGCGCGGTGCGCCCTTCAAGACGTGTTCACCAGCAGGAGTCTGTTCCCAGTGCTCAACGATGTCGATCGATGCACGGTCGACCGCATCGCGGGTTACAACCAGCAAGTTCGATTCGAGCTGGCCCGTCACTTGAGCGTCGTGGTTCGGCTTGTCGGAGAACAAGCCGCGGATTGTGTCTCGCACCTTGCTGACGCCACTTTCAAGCTTGCTCATGAACGCGCCCGTTCCTACGAATTCGCGCCACTGATCGAGCACCTCACCTCGAAGGAGCGTTCCACGGTCGAGCTCGGTGTCGATGTCTGTGAGCGCGAGTGCGTAGCGGCGTTCTGCGAACGTTCGTAAGTTCTCAACCTGCGACGACTGCTCATCTAGGGCGAGAGCCACACGTTCAACACGTTCGGGCAGCGAGCTGAGCGCTCCGTCGAGGGTCGAGCGCACGAGCGTTTGGCGCTCTGCCGCGTCTGCTGCAAGAGAGTGCAGCCACTCACGAACCGGATCGAGATCGGTGGTGATGCGTTCGTCGACGAGTTCGCCTTCGGCAACTGCGAAGACCGTGGTTGCTCCGAGGCTGCGTTCCACGAGCATCGAAGTGAAGTGGTGTTTCACCTCCTCGAGCGAGTCCTGCGGGATCCTGTTGATGACGACTGCGAGCGCAGCAGACCGCTCTTGAGCAAGGCCGAGGTACTCCCACGGAACTGCGTCGGCGTAGCGGGCTGCGGTGGTTACGAAGATCCAAAGGTCAGCAGCGCCCAGGAGCTGCGCAGCCAGATCGTGGTTCGCTACCTCGATCGAGTCGATGTCTGGCGCATCGAGGATGGCAAGACCCGGGGTCAGAGCTTCAGATGGTGCAAGGCGCAACCCGATCTCGCCAACTGCTGTGGGTCCGCTCGAGCGCGGAAGGCCCGGAAGTACTCCATCGGGATCTTCGAACCAAGCAAGGTCGTTCGGGTGACACACCAGAACCGGTGCCCGAGTGGTGGGACGCAGCACGCCAGCGCGAGTGACAGCGTCACCGACGATGCTGTTGGTAATGGTCGATTTGCCAGCGCCGGTCGATCCGCCCAAGACGGCAAGGAGCGGAGCGTCCACACGACGAAGCCGCGGGAGTAGGTAATCATCGATCTGATCGATGAGCTCGGTGCGCTCACGTCGAGCTTCCTCGACCCCAGGAAGGTCGAGCGCGAGCTCACTCGCTTCGAGCTGAGCTCGAAGACCAGTGATCAACTCCGCCGTTGTCGTGATGTCGGCCATGAGGTCCTATCGGTCGCGCAGCTCTCTTCTGAGAATTTTGCCCGAGGCAGATTTCGGCACTTCGTCGATGAACTCGAGCAAGCGAACCTGCTTGTAGGTCGCTACTTGGCCTGCAACGAATTCTTGAATCTCTTCGGCGGTGGCTTCCTGACCGGGCTTGAGAGTAATGAATGCCTTCGGAATCTCACCGCATTCAGGGTCGGGAATCCCAATGACTGCCGCGTCCGCAACAGCGGGGTGTGTAAGCAGCAAACCCTCCAGCTCTGCTGGCGGGACCTGGAAGCCCTTGTACTTAATCAGTTCCTTGATGCGATCCACGATGTAGACGTGACCGTCGGAGTCGAAGTGGGCTACGTCTCCGGTATGGAGCCAACCGTCGGCGTCGATCGTTTCAGCGGTTGCCTCTTCGTTGTTGAGGTATCCCTTCATGACCTGCGGGCCACGAACCCAAAGCTCGCCGTCTTCGTCCACGCCGAGATCGTTTCCTTCGAGGTCGACGATGCGGCACTCGGTGTTTGAAAGCGTTACACCTGACGAACCGGGCTTGACCTGACCCGGGATAGTCGCATGCGAAACAGGCGATAGCTCTGTCATCCCGTAACCCTGGACTACGTCGCAGCCGAGTCGTGCAGCAGCTTCGTCCCCCAACTCTCCAGAAAGCGGAGCTGCACCCGAGAACACGACCCTCAGTGATTCGGTGTTGTATTCCTCGACGAGTGGGTGTTTGGCGAGTGCCAGCACGATCGGCGGCACAGCAAAGAACCAGGTCACTTTGCGTTCCTGTACCAGGGTCAAGGCTTGTTCAAGATCGAACCGAGGCATCGTGACGATCGTGACTCCGTTCGCCAACAAACCGTTCATCAAGACCTGCATGCCGTAGATGTGAAAGAACGGCAGAATCGCGAGAGCAACATCGTCGTCGTCATACGAAAGCACGTACTTGCTCTGTTCGATGTTGGCGGTGAGGTTGTCGTGACTGAGAATGACGCCCTTGCTTCGTCCGGTGGTTCCCGACGAGTACGGCAGCACGACCGGAACGTTGTCGGTATCGACGGCAACCTGTTCGGTCAACGGAGGACTGCCGAGAAAGTCGAGCAGCGAAGAGACACCTTCGACCGGGTCGATCGACACCAGTTCGGTGACGGCGGTTCCTTCTGCTGCCTCGCGAGCAACGTCGAGAAACATGCTGATCGTGACGAGGATGGTTGCGCCGGAATCTTCGAGCTGATGGCGAACCTCCCCAGCGGTGTAGGTCGGGTTGATCGTGGTGACGGTGCCGCCTGCGTAGGCAGCTCCGTGGAAGAAAGAGGCGTACTCGGGGATGTTTGGCGACATGATGCCCAGCACGCTGCCTGGCCCAAAACCGCGCTCGGCGAGTGCACCTGCGATGAGCTGAATACCTTGCTTTAGTTCGGTAAAGCTCTGCGTGCGACCGCTCGGGCCATCGATGATCGCTGGCTTGTCGCCGAGTTCATCAGCCATTCGAAGCGTGTAGTCGGTGATCGAGACCCCGGAAGGAAGTTCTACATCTGGGAGATTCGATGAATACACGTATTTCTCGCTTTCGTCGCTGGTGTCATGAGTGTAGTTGGCGCTTCGCTCAGCCACTGGCTGGACTACTCAGAGCACGTTCTCCTCGAAGAGCGAAACGAGTTGGGGAACAAAGCTCGTCGGCAGTTCATGACCCATACCTTCGATCAGCACAAGTTGGGCGTTTGCAAGCCGGTCGGAGAGTCCTTGACCATGAGCGACCGGGTAGACGGGGTCGCTGGTTCCGTGCACGACCAACGCTGGCACGACGATGTTGATCAAGTCGTCAGCAACATCGGGAGCCCCAACGACGGCAGATCCATGACCGTTGGGCCCGCGCCAACCCAGCTCTACTTCGCCAGCCGCGCGGCCGAGTGCGGCTTCTCGGTCGAAGGGAAAGACCGGGCCGTTGAACCACTCCAGTTGTTGCACGATCCACTCAGCGATCTGGTCGGGTTCTGTGGGCGGGTCCGCAAAGAGCCTTTCGCTCATCTTGTCGACGAGCCATTGCTCGGGGTCACCATGTTCTTCTCGGCGACCAGGAGTTGTGCCGATGAGCGTGAGAGAACTCACCCGCTCGGGCATCGCGAGTGCGAGCTGTTGAGCGATCTGGCCGCCCATGCCCCTTCCCACGAGGTGGGCCGATTCGACGTCGTAGGCGTCGAGGACCGTGAGAGCATCGGTCATGAGGTCGATCATGTCGTACGGGTCGTCAACCCATGAGCTGCGGCCCACGTCGCGCGTATCGAACCAGATTGCTCCACCGCTGCGCTCGGCGAGCGAGCTAAGCAACTCGATCGGCCAGCGACTGCTTGGTTCTTCAGCTTCAGACAAGAACAGAACCGGAGAAGCGCCCGCTCCGCCCACGGGTAGCAATGATTCGCTATGCAGCAAAACTGGGCCATTTTCAACCTGTCGAGTGCTGTGACGAAGGTCCGGAGGCTCGGGGATCGAATGAATCACGATCTAATCATGGCGTGGCGGTAACCTTTTGGTTGATGGTTACACGAGTGCTCAGCCAATACGTACGCGGATTCCTTATGGGAGCCTCCGACGTGGTACCCGGAGTATCCGGTGGAACGGTTGCATTAATCCTTGGAATATACGGAGATTTGATCACCGCTGTGAGCACTGGCTCTAAGGCGCTCGGCAAGTTTTGCAAGGGCGATTTCAGCGGTTTCTTCGATGGCTTGAAGGCCGTCAACTGGCTGTTCCTCATTCCGCTTCTCGCTGGCGTATTCAGCGCGGTGCTGCTTCTTTCTGGAATCATCGAGGACGCACTGCACGATTTCCCAGAGACGATGGCCGGACTGTTCTTTGGTCTCGTCGTCGGTTCGATCGTCGTCGCTCGCGGCCTTTTGAAGGCACCAGACTCAGGTCACGGCGTGATCATCGCAGTCGTTGCGATCGCCGTGTTCTTCATCCTCGGGTTTCAGTCAGGCCCGGTTGCCGACCCCAGCGCGGTGCTCCTGATTGGTTCAGGTGCCCTCGCTGTGTGCGCCCTCATCCTGCCCGGCATCTCCGGCTCGTTCATCCTGTTGATGATCGGCATGTATTCAGCTGTGCTCAACGCTGTCGACGAGCGAATCCTCAGCGACATCGCGCTCGTCGGCGTCGGTGCGATCATCGGGCTGGCATTGTTCTCCTCGCTGCTCAACCACCTGCTCGACACCTACCACGACACGGTCATGGCCGTGCTTATCGGGTTGATGTTCGGGTCGCTGCGCGTGCTCTGGCCTTGGCCGAACGGCGTCGGCATCATCGAGCCCGAGGAGATCATCCCGGGCACTGGGCTTGAACTGCCCAATGGCGCTCCATGGATCGGTGCGGTCATTGCCGGAACGGTCGCGGCGATTGCAGTTGTGGCTGTGAGCGCCATCGCTCAACCCAAGGCCGAGGCATCAGCGCCCGAGTCTGTGAACGCGTAGCGAAGCGACCGATACGCGATTACGAACTCATCGCGTATTCGTTGACATCGAGATTGAAGTCGAGATCAGTCGGGAACTCTATCTCGTGTACTTCAACGACGAGTCGAGTCATCGTGCGAGCAGCCCATCTCTCCTTGGCTGGTACATCGGCAGGGATCAGAGTCGCAGCGATGTGATCGAAATGTTCTAAGCGCTCGTCAAAGCCGAGGTTCGAAGCGAGCACTTTGTCGCTCGCTGAACTCTCCAACCGCAGTCGTCCGTCATCACTGGCCATGATCTGCACAAACTCGGTGTCGCCGAGTGATACGACTGCGTACGCCTCACCGGTTTCAACCAGGAGGCCAATCATCTTTTCGAGCAGATCAAACAGATGCTCGGCGCTCTTGATATGGATCCTCTCGTGCCCGTCCATGAGAAATTTTTAGCATTCTGCGAAGACGAACGTCTGCTTTTCTGTGGTGAAGACCACTAGCGTTTTCTGACGACTACCGGACCAGCTCGAGCCAGCCTCCGCCGCGTTCGTCTACGAGCAGTGCTCGGGCGTGTCGCTTTCCCCCTCCCCCGGCAGGCGCCCAGCCGGCAACGCTGAGACCGGGGTAGACCTCACCAACGGGAAGGCCGGCCACGATCGCGTTGATGTCGATGCCCTCTTTACTCGTGTCGAGGCGGCCTCCGTCTGAATGCACCAACTCCCCATCTCGACTTGCCCACGCTCGCCACGATGATGTCTCGTCGGGAACTCCCCACCAGTGGTCGCGCACTCCAATGCCCTCGACCTCCCAGCGGCTCTCATCGAGCAAGACTTCGCCGTGCATCTTTCCGACGAGTCGGTATCCGGTCGTTCCGGCAACTGGCGATGGACCGGGTTCACCGTCGGTGTCCCAGTCGAATTCGAAGCCGACAGCAACACGATCTCCAAAGGCTCCTTCCCACACGTCGGTCGGGTTGTCGATCGACACGCCGAACGCTTCGAGGTCGGTCGTCAAATGTTCGAATGGACGCAGCACGGTTGTTTCGGTCCAGATGCCCGGACCACGCAACTCCATGGACTTGCCACTTGGCAGAGGAAGGTCGTCGGCGAGAACCGTCACCAGAGAGCGCCCCCCGAGGCCGATCAGTGAACCCCAATACCAACACTTCGAATCGGAGGGTCGAATGGTCAGACGCACATAGCCGCCCGCTCTCTCCTCAGGGATCACAAACCAGTTGTCCCAGACCTCGACCCAGCCTGGATGGCCAGAGGACTCGTGGAGCACCTCAGCACCAATAAGGCTCGATCCATCGGGGTTTGGTGAAGTGCTCACTGCCACTGAGACTAGAGCAGTACCAGGCCATTTCTGAAGAGCAATCGGTTAGCGACCAAACCAAACGACGGGGACAGGCCCCAATCCCCGGGTTTGGGGACAGCCCCCAACCACTCACCGCGCGCGGGGACAGGCCCCACCACGGTCATGATGTTGTTCGCTTCGGTCGTGCGTTGTCAGCTAGCGCGTTGCGGTCGATCTTGTCGCTTGTTGTGCGCGGGAACTCCGTCTCTCGTCGCAGAGTCGTTGGCATGGCATAGTTCGGTAGTCGAGCCGCAGCGTGGGTTCGTAGTTCGCCGTCGGTGAGTGCCTCGTCGCCAACGAACGCTGCGTGCACCGTCACGACACCTTCCCCATCGGTGATCGCAAAGGCAGCTGCCTCGGCGACGTGGGGATGCGATGCCAGTGCTGCTTCGATCTCGTCGAGTTCGACTCGGTAACCGCGCGTCTTCACCATTCGATCTGAACGTCCGAGAAAGTCGTACAGGCCATCGTCTCGCACCCGTACCAGATCACCGGTTCGGAACACCCCGGGGCGGACCAAACTCTCGTCGTTTAGTTCCGTGCGATTCCAGTAGCCCAACGTTACCGACGGAGCCTCGATCGTTAGCGTCCCATCGTCGTCGATGGTCGCCACCGTGTTCGCCGACACGGTGCCGATCGGGATCGGCGTCTCGTCGACGGGCGGCTCTTCCAGCAGATGACAGATACATGCCGGCGCTTCGGCTGGTCCGTACACGTTTGCAAACTGGGCGTGTGGGACTTCCTCCATGAGCGCCCGAAGGTGCCGAGGGGTGAACGGCTCCCCTCCGAACAACACCCAACGAAGAGCACTGAGGTCTCGATCGGCGAGGGCGCCGTTGCTTGCGAGCTGGGCGAGAGCGAAGGGCACCGTGAAGATCGCTGTGACGCGCTGGTCTGCCAGGAGCTGCGAAAGGCTCGCCGGGAACTTGGTGATGGGCTCGGGCACCAGCACGACCGTTGCACCCGCCAGTCCGGTCGAAAAGATGTCGAAGATTGAGATATCGAAGTGCAGCGGACCATGACTCGCCACTCGGTCTTGTGGAGTGAGCCCGCAGTAGCTCACGCCCCACATCCCAAAGCCGAGGCTGGTTCGATGCGAGTGCATCATGCCTTTTGGTATCCCGGTCGATCCGGAGGTGTACATGAGGTAGGCCAAATCGTCTGGGTCGACCACTCGATCTGGAGAAGATGAGCTTCGTTGCGCCACATCATCCCACGACAGGGTTCCCATCGAAGGGGCGATGACATGTTCTACGGATAGGTCGCTGAGCTTCCCGGCGAGGTGGTCGTTGGTGATGACGATCGAGATGTCGCAGTCGTCGACAACCAGTTTCAGGCGCTCGGCTGGGATCGACGGGTCGATCGGGACGAAGGCGCAGCCGGCCTTCATGATCCCGTAGGCGGTACTGACGGTTTCGAGTGATTTGTGCAAAAACAGGCCGACTCGATCTCCGGCTACTGCGCCCAGCTCGATCAACGTGTTCGCCAGCTGGTTCGATACCGCTAGCAATTCGCCGTAGGTGAGAGACTGCTCCCCCATCACGACCGCGAGGTGCTCTGGGTCACGCTCTGCGCCGCGGTCTACCGCCTCATGGACTAGTGATGGCATAGTCGCCAAGGAAGCACTAGACACCAAGGAAGCACTAGACACCAAGGAAGAAGGCGCGGCGTTGCCGGGCCGCATCAATAACGTCGTCGTCACCATTGAGTTCCGCGGCACGAACCAACCACTCGTAGGTCTCAGAACAATCCACCGTGTGGTTGTAATGCACTTTGCTCAGCAACGCCAGCGCGTCGTGCATTGTGTCGCAATCGAGCAAGGTTGCCACGCCTGCGATGGTCTGATCGAAGTTCTCGGGCAGGGGCGGTCGTTCCACGAAATCGGGCTCGACCTGTTCAACGTAGACATCAGGGTTTGCGAACAAGTCGGCGAACGCAACGTCGGAGCGGAAGTCTCCAGTAAGGTAGATCCGCGGTTCGCCGTCATAGCTCGCGGCGGCGTGTGCGACGGTTCCGTCGATGAACCACACCTCGCCCTGACGCATCCGAAAGACACGATCGCGTTCTGAATGGAGAGATGCCGAACCGAGTTTGAGGGCAATGTGCACCCTCGTGAACTCGTCCTCTGGGAGGTCGAGATAATCACGGTGTGGGATGAGCATGCCGTCCTCACACATGAAGAACCGTGCCCACATCAAATGGTCGAGATTGAAAGTGGACTCGATGAGTTCGCGAATGTACGGGACGGCGTCGAGGTGCCTCGTCGCAATTGGGCGTCCGGAGTGACCACCAAAAACCTGATCGGCTGGATCACCGCTGTAGTTCATCAGGACACAGTTCTGCCATCCTGGATTGCCCCGAGCAAAGTCTGAGTAGCCGCGATTAAACGGTAGCTTCAATGCCTCGGTCAGAGCGGCGTCGAGACGCGCCTGGTCAAGGTCGACCCGTCCAATCACTCGAGAGTGAAGTCCGTGTACCGGTTCATGTACCGAGTTGATTCTGGGTTTTGATTTCACAATCGCTCCCCTTTTTAGAAACCAGCCATACAAACGGTTCGTCATGAACCAGTCGTTTGGATGCTGATAATTGCCCGAGTCTCGATCGTGCTTCAGGTACGCGGCTCCGACAAGGGCCTTTTGGCCGCTTTGTGTCTCTTTGTAAGGCAAACTGTGTGAGTGGAAAGCACCCAGCTCGACAGCTACGCGCAACACACCGCCGATGCGGTTGCCCGACTCGACACCTCAGCCATCGACGAAGATGTCTTGCTCACCCTGGAGCAGATAATCTCCGACGGAGCCGACGTGGTTGGCCACTACCACCTGGTTCTGGCGCGAGGGGTCGCGAGCGTTCACGCTGGCGCGGCCAGTAACCCCGACATCACGATCAAGCAGGATGTCGAGACTGCTCAGGCCCTCCGAGACGGCGCTCTGCATGCCCAGGGTGCCTTTCTGACCGGTCGTCTGTCCGTCGACGGTGACATCGACAAACTTCTGGAGCACGGCCCGCTTCTCGCCGGTCTGCTCGGCGGATGAGATAGAGGGTCGGTCATGCCCGAGATAGGCGAGATTCAGGCACACGCTGAACGCATCGAGGCCGACTGGGTCGGCAAGACCCTGAAGTCATTTCGCCCGATCACGTTCTATGTACTCAAGACGTTCTCACCAGACCCCGCGAGTGCTCACGGCCAGACACTGCAGTCGGTCACCACGCGCGGCAAGTACCTACAGCTCGGATTCGATGAGACCACGTTTCTCATTCACCTAATGCAGGGTGGACGCCTACGGCCCGACGAGAAGCAGACGGCCAAGCCTCGCGGAGGTCAAGCCCGCTGGACCTTCGATGACGGCACGGCGCTGCTGCTGACCGAGGCGGGTACCGACAAACGCGCTGGAATTTGGGTGTTTGAAAATAGCACCGACCTCGACGAGGTTGAACCACTCTCGAAGCTCGGGCCGAATGCAGACGCGTTGTCGCAAGATGATCTGGCGTCGATCCTAGGCGAGCATTCAATGCGCATCCACGGACTGTTGCGGCGACAGGGCATTATCGCTGGCCTCGGCCGACGGCTCGCGAACGACGTGTGCCACCACGCCAAGATCTCGCCGTTTGCGACGGCGTCGAAACTGAGCGAAGAGCAGGTCGCAGAGATCCACAAGGCGATCGCCGCGTGCATCGACAAGTCGCTCGAGTTCGAACGTGCGCAGACCGAGATCGTTGCTTCGAAGAGGCGTCCGTCCGCGGTCCATAACAACACAGGTGAGCAATGCCCGGACTGTTCTGACACGATCCGCGAAGTCGCCTACGTCAAGTACTCGGTGAACTACTGCGCAACGTGTCAGACAGGCGGCAAGGTGTTGGCGGACAACACCACATCCAAATTTCTCAAGTGAGTGCCAGCTGTCTTAAATGAGGCCAAGACCAGAGACGGTGTCGCGTTCTGCGACGAGTTCTGCTGTTGAGGCTTCGATGCGCCCCTGGCTGAATTCGTTGAGGTCGAGCCCCTGAACAACCGAGTACTCGCCGTTGGTCACGGTGCATGGGAACGAGGAGATGATGCCTTCAGGCACCCCGTAGCTACCGTCTGACGGAATGCCCATCGAAACCCAGTCGCCGTCAGGAGTTCCGAGCACCCAGTCGTGCATGTGGTCGATCGCAGCGTTCGCAGCCGATGCTGCCGATGACAGGCCACGAGCCTTGATGATTGCCGCACCGCGCTTTTGCACGGTGGGGATGAAGTCGTTCTCGAGCCAGTCTTGGTCGTCGATCTTGGCGGCAGCGTTCTCGCCCGACACCTTGGCGTTGAAAAGGTCTGGGTACTGAGTGGCCGAGTGATTTCCCCAAATCGTCATGTTGGTGACGTCGTTGACCGTGGTTCCGGTCTTTTCAGCAACCTGGCTCATTGCACGGTTGTGGTCGAGCCGCATCATTGCGTTGAACTGCTTCGGGTCGAGGTCTGGCGCAGCGGCTTGGGCGATGAGAGCGTTGGTGTTGGCTGGGTTGCCGACCACGAGCACTTTGACGTCGCGGCTGGCGTGGTCGTTGATGGCCTTACCTTGTGGGCCGAAGATGCCGCCGTTCGCCTCGAGAAGGTCGGCGCGTTCCATGCCATCTTTGCGTGGCATTGCGCCGACGAGCAGACCGTAGTCGGCATCGGCGAATGCCACGTTTGCGTCATCGGTTTGCACCATGCCCGCCAGCAGTGGGAAGGCGCAGTCGTTGAGTTCCATCGCAACACCTTCGAGCGCACCGAGTGCAGGGGTGATCTCGAGCATCTGCAGGATGACCGGCTGGTCGTTACCCAGCATTTCGCCGCTGGCGATTCGGAAAAGGAGGCTGTAGCCAATTTGGCCAGCGGCTCCTGTTACTGCGACGCGAACTGGACTCTTCACGGTTTGCTCCTAAGCATTGTCGTACCGGCACTCAGCGTACCGATACCCGACGCTTCCGAGCGTGGTTACGAGTCTGTTTCGCAGGGGTTCTCTAACCCTGTTGGCTGACTTCTAGCTGTTGAGTTCGCCAGCTGGACGAATGTAGCCCTTGTTGATACCGACATAGAGAATGCCAGCACCGACGGCAACGCCGACGATCAGTCCGGTAATCGGGTTGAGAATCGCCCCAAGAAAGAGGTTCGTCAGGAAGTTTGCACCGATACCAACGCCGATGGTCTTACCCAAACCAATGTTCTGCGTTCCGGGGAGCGCTGCTCGTGCAAGAAAGCCTGTGATAGCGCCTGCAATTACCGAGATGATCAATCCTAAGATGAAAGTCATTGAGTGAGTGGTCCTTTTCTCGCCCTGTTCGGCCGGGGCCGTCCCGTCAAGCTAGACGTTCAAGAGCGTCGCTTAGAGCCAACGCCAAAATGGTTCAAATATTCCGGAGGTCGACTCGGGCGGCTATGGGTGTGCGCGTTCGGCGGCTGCGACCGTATTCGCAAGAAGCATCGCGACCGTGAGCGGACCGACGCCACCGAGGCGAGGGGTAATCCAAGAAGCGACATCGCCAACGTCTTCGTTAACGTCGGGAAGCAACTTCTTGCCTTCCCAACTAATGCCGCCACTGACGACGACCGCTCCCTCTTTGATCATGTCCTTGGTGATCGTTCCTGGGCGCCCAACCGCAGCGATCACAATGTCGGCTTCTTTGGTATAGGCCGCGATATCGGGGACGCCGGTATGCACGACGGTGGTCGCCGCGTTTGCGCCACTCTGCTTGGTCGTCATCAGCAATGCCATTGGCCGGCCTAACGTCGTTCCGCGGCCCACAACGACCACGTTCTTGCCAGCGACGTCGACCTCATAGAACTTGAGCATCTCGATGATGCCCGCGGGCGTGCACGGCACTGGACCGGGCTCTTGGAGCACGAGTTTGCCGAGGTTCTCGGGGTGAAGACCATCGGCGTCCTTGGCGGGGTCGATCCTCGCCAACGCTTCCGAGGCATCGAAACCAGTAGGAAGCGGAAGCTGCAGGATGTAGCCGTGCACCTCGGGGTTCGAATTGAACTCATCGATCGCAGCGAGCAACGCATCTTGACCTGCATCTGCACTCAACTCGACGTGGTGCGACGTGATGCCGACCTCTTCACAGGTGGCGTGCTTACGCCTGACATAGGATGCCGACGGACCGTCGTCGCCAACGAGAATCGTGCCGAGCCCGACCTTGACTCCCTTGGCTTCAAGAGCAGCGGCCCGCTCTCGGACATCGGCCAAAACTGCTTCGGCGACGGGTACGCCTTCAAGAAACTGTGCACTCATGCCCGGCAATCTAGCTGTGCTCGCGCGAAAGGGGCGGCACCAAAGCTACTAGGATCTGCACGAATCCTTTTGCGAGCATCTCACGATGAACTCGGCCTGAGCGTAAGAATGGACGAGAGCAAACCACCGGCGGTGAGCAAGCGAGGAATAAACGGCAGTGTTGTCTAAACGACCCCAACTTTTCGCAATCGCCACGGCCGTCGCGATCATCTTGACGTTTATCGTCCGGTCGCGTTTCGAAAACGAAGCGCAGACCCTCCTTACCGGCGCTGCATTGTTTGGCCCGATTATCATCGCCGCTGGAATGACCTGGACCGACGAACTTGCCAAGCGCGACAAGGCAGGACCGCATTCGAAATGGGCTGTCCCCGATTTCGAGCAGATTCTCGAAGGTGTCGCAGTCCTCGGCGCCGGACTCCTCACCTATTGGCTGCTTCAGAACGGTCCGTCCACCGACGGTGAACTCACCGGCTTGAACGCGCTCGCCAACGACATCCGTAACTTCCGTCGCGAAGATGGCACTCCGGTAAGCAACCTCGTGCCAAATGGGACGACCTGGTTCGTCATTGGTGTGATCTTGTCCGGACCGTTCTTCTTTAGCTTCGGTTCGATGCTCGGACGCGAGATTCTGTCCCGCGCCGACCGTCGTTCAGGGCTCACCCCAACACGGGCGATCGAAGATCTCGGCTTTGGAGCCGTCGAGATCTAGATCGAGTCGATGATCGCGTTGAGCGTTGCACTGGGTCGCATTGCTTTGCGGCACAGTTCTAGGTCGGGTGCGTAGTAACCACCAATGTCCATGGGTACACCCTGAGCCACGATGCGTTCGGCGGAGATGACAGAATCAGCGTCGGCGGATGGCGTGGTGC
>CAZHUR010000014.1:0-16116 GCA_964535395.1 uncultured Acidimicrobiales bacterium | reverse complement strand
AAGATGATGCGACCGGCTCGAGCCTTCATCATTGCCTTGATCGCCCGCTTGGCGACTCGAAAGCCGCCGGTGAGGTTGGAGTCGAGTACCGATGAGAAGTCGTCTTCGCCCATGCGAAGCATGAGCCCATCTTTGGTGATGCCAGCGTTGGACACGAGAACAGCAACCGGGCCGAGCTTCTCTTCGACCTCGGTGAAGGCAGCGTCGACCGAATCGATGTCGGTCACATCGCAGCGGACCGCGGTGATGCCCGGTTCATCGATGGGCGTTGAGCGATATGTGGCTGCGACCTGGAAGCCAGCGTCGCGTAGCGCTCGTGCGGTCGCCAGGCCGATGCCCCGGTTCGCCCCGGTGACGAGTGCGACCTGAGGCTCAGAAGTTGGTTCAGTCACGCGGGTCCCACTTCATGACCGCTGATGCCCAGGTCATGCCAAAGCCGAATCCTCCGAGCAACAGCGTGTCGCCCGGTTGGATTCGTTCATCTTGAACCGCAGTATCTAGCGCGACCGGGATCGTGGCCGCCGAATTGTTCGCCGTGTCCTGGATCGTCACGATCGCCTTGTCCATTGGCAGCCCGAGTCGATTAGCGATGGCTTCGATGATCCGCACGTTTGCCTGGTGAGGAACGAACCAATCGATGTCCTCGACGGTCAACCCGGCTGAGTCGATTGCGTTTTGGGCTGATTTGGTGACGGCGCGAACTGCGGTTCGGAAGACTTCCTTGCCATCCATCGTGATCTTGCCATCGTGATCGGTAAAGCCGATGTGGCGGCTGGTTCCGTCGGCGCCGAGATCGAAGCTGAGCAAAGTTTGTTCGTCGTGGCGTTCGAGTATTGCGGCGCCAGCTCCGTCACCGAACAGAATTGCAGAGCTGCGGTCATCCCAGTCGACATAGTGGCTCAGGCTGTCTGCGCCGATGACCAATACGCGTTCGAGGCCAGTTTGGATCATGCCGTTCGCTGCGATCAGTGCGTAGGAGAAACCCGAACACACAGCTTGCATGTCGCAGGCGCCGCCTCGAATTCCAAGCTCGGCATGGACTGTGGCAGAGGTTCCTGGCATCAACTGGTCCGGTGTTGAGGTGGCAACGATGACCAGGTCGATGTCGTCACCGGTGAGCCCAGCGCGTTCGAGGGCCTGTTGACCTGCATGAATCGACATCTCGCCGGTGGAGCCACCAACGTGGCGCTGGCGAATGCCAGTGCGCTCGAAGATCCATTCGTCGCTGGTATCGAGACCGCCGTCGGCGAGATCTTGGTTGGTAAGTACCTTCTCGGGGAGATTGGATCCCCAACCCACAATGCGGCTACCGGCTGCTGGTTCGCTCATGAACGACGCAACCACGCGATTGGCTGACGGGCGGTGACGCGTTCACCAGGTAGCGCAAGAAACCCCTGCACTTCCCCAGAGAATGCCGATCGCACTTCGATATCGCCGACAACCCCAATGACCGAACCTCGTTGGATTGACGTTCCCGCGGCGATGGAAGAATCGGGAGTGAACAGCCCAGCAGCTGGTGAAACAACGAGCCGTTCTGTTGCAAAGAGATGTTCGCCCTCGACGACTGGGGTTGGACCCGCGGTCGTTGTGCCACCGATGCTCTCTAGGAGCGCAGCGACGTCGTCTGGAGTGTTGACCGTGATGCGGGTCGCCCCTTTGACCGCGCGTTTGGTGAGTCCGGTAAGAACCGCTCCGGGGCCGACCTCGATGAAGGTCGTGGCGCCTTGGGCTTCAAGGGTTCGCAATGACTGGCGCCAGCGAACAGGTGAGCACAGTTGAGCGTTGAGAAGGCCATTGAAGTCGCCAGATTCGCTGTGCATTGCTGCATCGACGTTCGATACGACGAAGGTGTCGGCGTCGCGAAAATCGGTCTGATCGATGGCTTTGCGGAGCCGATCTCGGGCCGGTGACATGAACGGCGTGTGGAACGCTCCGCCGACGGGAAGCGGTAGCGCTCGTTTTGCACCGAGTTCTTTTGCAACGTCGCTCGCCTCGGCTACAGCGTCAGGCGCTCCGGCAATGACGACCTGCCCGGGGGCGTTGTAGTTGGCCACCCACACGTCGCCCGCCACTCTGGCGCAGGCAATGTCGACTTGGTCGTCGTCGAGGCTCAAGATGGCAGCCATCGTTCCGTCTTGTTCGTCGGCGGCGGCTTGCATGGCATCGCCTCGTTCGCTGACGAGTTGAACCGCATCGGCAAAGTCGAGCACTCCAGCAGCTGTTAACGCCGTGTACTCACCCAGGCTGTGGCCGCCGTGGCCAGCGGCCTCGACACCAATTCGAGTAATCGCATCGAACGCGACCATCGATAAGACAAACGTCGTGAGCTGGCTGTTGCGAGTCAGCTTCAGCGTTTCGGCATCAGCATTGAGGAGTAGCTCTGCTACGTCTCGACCCGACACGTCACTTGCCTCGGTGACGAGCTCCCATGAGGGATGCTCTTGCCACGGGGCGCCCATGGCCGGGAGTTGGCTTCCCTGGCCCGGATACGTAAAGACGATCATAAAAAGTGCACCTTATCAATGGCTTTCGCCACTGGTTTTGTGGGAAATGGGTGCGGCCCTAAAAACGAGTCTTGAGAACTCACGCCCAATACGAAACGCTATTCGAATGTAGAGGTATCTAACCACTTACCCATGAGTAACTGTGGGTCGGAGGGTTCGAGCTTTGGTGGTGTAACTCGACTCTTACAAAATAGTTGTAGAGTCTCTTGGTGCTATCCAGCCCGGATGGCGGAATTGGCAGACGCGACGGATTCAAAATCCGTTGTCCGAAAGGGCGTGTGGGTTCAAGTCCCACTCCGGGCACACTTTGGTCTCGGCCTACGGTCGCCACGGTTTCGATCGCTTCGGTCCGAGGGCGTACTATGCGTCGTGGGGTGAAATGAAGCAATCAATGGTTGAACGGAAGTTGCGTGAGAATGGTGATGAGCTAAAGCGCGCTCGCGAGGATCTTCGGATCGCTATCGAACAGCTCGAACATTTCGCCGCAGAGGCCGAAGAGGCTCGACTACGAGCGATGGTTTCTGAAACGCCTCTCGCAGAACAAGAACACCGAGAAGCAGCACGTCACGCGGAAAAGATGCAGCTTCACCACGATGACCTGAAGGAACGGATTGCAAGCTTGGAAACCCGACAAGATGAGTTGCTCGACGAAATGTTGGCACCGTGACTAAACCAACCATCGTCGTCGCAGAAGATGAAGCGATCATCCGGCTGGACCTGGTCGAAACCCTCGTCGAAGAGGGCTACGACGTCGTGGCCGAGGTCGGCAGGGGAGACGAGGCACTTCGCCTCATCGAAGAGTTGAACCCGGACCTCGCCATTCTCGATGTGCGCATGCCCGGACTCGACGGAATTGAAGTCGCTCGCGAGGTCGTGTCACAGCGGGCTGCGGCGGTGCTGATTCTGACAGCGTTCGGCCAGCGCGATCTTGTAGAACGTGCCGCCGAGGCGGGGGCGATGGCGTACCTCGTCAAGCCGTGGCAGCGCAGTGATCTGGTCCCGGCGATCGAGATGGCACTCGCACGGCATCGAGACGCAGTGGAGCTCGCCGAAGGCAAAGAAGCACTCACCAACCAACTCGAGGCACGCAAGGTCATCGACCGGGCAAAGGGCGCCCTCATGGACGGCCACGGCCTGACCGAGCAAGAAGCGTTTCGTTACCTGCAGTCCCAAGCAATGAGCAACCGTTCAACAATGCGAGATATCTCCGACGCGATTCTGGACGGCAGTCACGCGTATTCACCAGTCGAATAGGAGCTTCGCTCCAATTTTATTCGACTGCTGAATACACGTGCTCTCGCCTCCGGCGGGCGTTCGGGCCACGCAGGCCGTAAGGACTGTGTAGACGCCGCTGTAGCTCAAGCCGCCCGTATCAAGCCCACCGGCCTGGCGGGACCGAGCGGCGCGGAGAATAACTCCGCCGAGAGAATATCTCGCCCGCCCATATCAAGCCCACCGGCCCGGAGTGACCGAGCGATGCGGATGACACAGCGAGAAGATAGGTTCGGGGCGTGTCTAAACCTTTGCTCCTTATCGACGGCAATTCGCTGACCTATCGCGCGTTCTTTGCATTGCCGAGCGATATGGCAACGGCTTCTGGCCAGGTGACCAACGCGGTCTTTGGCTTTACGTCGATGCTTATCAATTTGCTCCGCGATCACGACCCCGAAGTCGTTGCGATCGCCTTCGATTTGCCCACCCCAACGTTTCGTCATGAACGTAACCCCGAATACAAAGCAGGAAGAGAGTCAGCGCCCGACATTCTTCGCCAACAGATGGGGCTGGTGCGCGAGGTCGTCGACGCGCTGGCAATGCCGGTGGTTGAGCTCGAGGGGTATGAGGCAGATGATGTTCTAGCCACGCTCGCGACCCAAGGTCGAGACACCGGCCGCGACGTCATCATCGTGACCGGCGACCGCGACAGCTATCAACTCGTCGAGGACCCTCACATCAAGGTGCTCTACAACAAACGAGGCGTTTCGGACTACGCGCTCTATGACGAGGCGGGGATCTTTGAACGTACGGGCGTCAAGCCTGCAGATTATGTGCAGTACGCATCCATGCGCGGCGACAAATCGGACAACCTTCCGGGCGTGCCCGGAGTGGGAGAAAAGACCGCTGCCAAACTGATCAACAAGTACGGCGGCATCGACGGAATCTACGAAGCTCTGGACGAACAAACTCCAAAGCTCAAGGAGAACCTGGGGGCGAACGAGGACAATGTGCGGCTCAACCTTGAGCTGATGGAGCTGGTGCGAGATGCTCCTCTCGATCTTGGGGTCGATGACTTGGTTCCTGGCGAACCCGACCATGACGAGATCAAGCGGCTCTTTGACTTCCTAGAGTTCCGAACCCTGCACGATCGCCTTATGGAGGTCCTGGGTAGCGAAACAAGCTCAACTTCGGCTCGAACTGTTCTAGAAGCCGAAGTTGCCGAGCCCGCAACGGCGGCCGAAGCAGTTGAAGCGCTTTCGGCGTTGAGCGCTGGGCGCACCGTCGCTGTCGGTGCCGACCCGGAGCGACTCCAAGATGGCATCGCCGTTGTTTCCCAAGGCGACCAGGCCGAAGTTCTGTGGCTGCCCGAGAAGCTTCTTTCAGATGAAGCTGTAGTTCGGGCGATCGCCACCCTGGGCGGTGAACACGGGATCGCAGTTCACGACGGCAAGGCAATGCTGCGCGGATGGATGGGGCGTTTCGGGCAGGTGCCGTTACTCAAAATCGATACGGCGATCGCGAGCTATCTGATCGATCCGGCTGATTCGACCTATCTGCTCGACGAAACTCTCGAGCGCTACACCGACTACGAAATGCCGGGAAACAGCGACGTTGAGGAAGGTCAACTCGACTTTGGCGGCGAGGCCGTCAGCACTTCTGTGATCGCTGCTCGCCGAGCGCTCAGCATCGACCGGCTGATAGATCCGTTGCGCGCCGCGATGGAGGCCCAAGGCCTCATCGAGCTCAATGACTCGATCGAAGTGCCGCTCGTGGCGGTTCTTGCTCGCATGGAAGCGGTGGGTGTGGGGGTCGACATCGTCGAACTTCAGCGACTTCGCGACCATCTCACAAGCGAAGTCGAGCGGTTGCGGGCCTTGATTTGGGCCGATGCGGGGGAGGAGTTCAATGTGAACTCGACCAAGCAACTCCGCGAGATTCTGTTCGAACGGCTCGAACTCACACCTCAGAAGAAGACAAAGACGGGCTACTCGACCGATGCTGCAACGCTCGAGAAGCTGCGTGGAGAACACCCCATTATCGAGAACCTGCTCGACTATCGCGAGGTAGAGAAGCTCCGCTCAACCTATGGGGAGGGGCTTTTGGCTGCAGTTGGGGAGGGCGATCGAATCCGTGCCACCTTCAACCAGACCGTCGCCCGAACGGGTCGTCTCAGCTCGGATGCGCCGAATCTGCACAACATTCCGGTCCGAAGCGAGATGGGACGTTCGTTTCGACGTGCCTTTGTTCCAGCCGACGGCTACGAGTTGTTAGTTGCCGACTACAACCAGATCGAACTCCGCTGCATTGCGCACCTGGCCGAAGATCCGGGTCTCATCGGCGCGTTCGAGGCCGGAGACGATATTCACGCCGCTACTGCGGCGAGAATATTCGATGTCGATCCAGACGATGTCAGTATCGAGCAGCGGTCAAAGTCGAAGATGGTCAGCTACGGCCTTGCCTATGGCATGGAGGCGTACGGCCTGAGTCAACGTCTCGACATACCCGTTTCGGAGGCGTCGGAGATTCTCGATGCCTACTTCGAAGCGTTCCCATCGGTGCGTAACTACATGGACAAGACCGTCGAGGAGACCCGCGAACGGGGGTACACCGAGACGCTCTTTGGTAGGCGGCGCAAGATTCCTGAGCTGGCGTCGTCGAATTTCCGTGTTCGCCAGGCCGGGGAACGTCAAGCGATGAACGCCGGTATCCAGGGGCTTGCGGCCGACATCTTCAAGGTTGCGCTGGTCAACCTCGATGCCGAGCTTCGAAACGCGGATGCGGCTTCACGCCTCATTCTGCAGGTTCACGATGAGGTCATTCTTGAGGTCACTCCCGATGAACGAGATGACATGGCCACACTCACCACCGAAGTAATGGGGGCCGCGTTCGATCTGCGGGTACCCCTTGACGTGAACTTGGCCTTTGGCCCCACCTGGGCCGACGCAAAGTCGTAAAGGCCCCTCACGCAAGCTCCGTACCGACATCAGAAAAAGCCAGGAGCCGGCCCGAAGGCCGGCTCCCAGGATGTATTGGATTACCAGTGGATCCGGTTCGACCAGAATTACGACTGAGTCGCTGGCCGAACTGGATCTACTCGGTGGTTTAGTTGTTTCGGGTGATGGTTACTCGTGCGACTCGTTCGTTGTCGTCCCAGTCGAGGTTGTCTGCGAGGTTTCCGTTGCCCTGGAGGGTGCGGTGTACTCGAATGACGCCTTCTTCAGCGAGTGATGGGTTGGACTGATCGGTGCCTTCACCGTTTCCACCACAGAACGGCGCAGGGACGAGGTCTCTGGTTTCTTCGGTGTTGACTTCGGTGCCTGCGTCGTATCCACGGAGGTCGTAGGAGATTGTTTCTCCTGCGCCTGGGAGGAGTTTCTGGTCTGCGCCGACGAAACCGTCGTTGGTGCAGATGATCATTGAAACGAGGCTGAACTTTCGCTGATCACTGGTCACGTCGAAGGTGACGCTTTCGCCTGCTGGGATTGGTGCGGATGCTCCAACTCCAGAGACTCCGAGGCCAGCGTCGTCTACTGCTCCTTGGAGTTCTGCGGCTAGTACGGGTACGAGGCCGTTTTCGGCTACGGCTTGTACGCCGGGGCTTGCTGGGCTTCGTAGGTCGAAGACGTCTACGCGATCGCTGTGGATGGCGAAGTTTGGTGGCGTGAAGTATTGAGCTTCGGTCAAGTTCTCAAACGTCACCGTGTAGCTAGGAACGTCATCACCAGGTGTTGGCGTTGGATCCGGGGTTGGATCTGGATCCGGAGTTGGATCTGGCGTTGGAGCTGCATCGCCGTTGGTGATGGTTATTCGTGCGACTCGTTCGTTGTCGTCCCAGTCGAGGTTGTCTGCGAGGTTTCCGTTGCCCTGGAGGGTGCGGTGTACTCGAATGACGCCTTCTTCAGCGAGTGATGGGTTGGACTGATCGGTGCCTTCACCGTTTCCACCACAGAACGGCGCAGGGACGAGGTCTCTGGTTTCTTCGGTGTTGACTTCGGTGCCTGCGTCGTATCCACGGAGGTCGTAGGAGATTGTTTCTCCTGCGCCTGGGAGGAGTTTCTGGTCTGCGCCGACGAAACCGTCGTTGGTGCAGATGATCATTGAAACGAGGCTGAACTTTCGCTGATCACTGGTCACGTCGAAGGTGACGCTTTCGCCTGCTGGGATTGGTGCGGATGCTCCAACTCCAGAGACTCCGAGGCCAGCGTCGTCTACTGCTCCTTGGAGTTCTGCGGCTAGTACGGGTACGAGGCCGTTTTCGGCTACGGCTTGTACGCCGGGGCTTGCTGGGCTTCGTAGGTCGAAGACGTCTACGCGATCGCTGTGGATGGCGAAGTTTGGTGGCGTGAAGTATTGAGCTTCGGTCAAGTTCTCAAACGTCACCGTGTATGTGCTGGCGGTTTGTGCATTTGCGATGGTATTCGTCGCCGCGACCGGTAAAAGCACCGCTAGCATTCCGACGATGATCAGTAGTGATCTCCGTAACATAGTTATCTCCCTCTGCTACTCCTGAGGAGCAGCTTCCCTACCCGCCACCTAGATATGGCGAGTACGGCAAGTAATAGAAGAGGGTGACAAAATTCTTAAGATCAACTGTGGATAGTTACGCAGGTGTTAAGAACCTGCTTTTGACGTTATGAAACCGTCAGGCAACCGAGAGGTTCGGGTGGGTTCTACCAAGAAGCGATTAGCCTCTAGGGGTCGCCCAACGTGGGCGGTGGTGCGAAACACCTTCGTATTCTTACTTTCTATCCCCGAGCTGAGCTATCCGTGACTGACACAAGTACTACATCCGAATTCGGCACATTTGATGCCGAGGGCAACTACATCCCTCGTCCAATTGCCGAAAACAACGTTGACGAGACCGACCTCGACGCCGCCTACTCCCAATCGATGATCACCGTCGAAGATGGGCAGTTGGTTTCGGGAACTGTTGTAAAGATCGACCGAGACGAAGTCCTCCTCGACATTGGCTATAAGGCAGAAGGAGTCATCCCGAGCCGCGAACTTTCGATCCGAAATGACGCAGATCCATTCGAGATTGTTGCTATGGGCGAACCAATCGAAGCATTGGTCCTCCAAAAAGAAGACAAAGAGGGACGCCTCGTCCTTTCAAAGAAGCGTGCGCAATACGAGCGTGCATGGGGCCGAATCGAAGAGGTCAAAGAAGCCGATGGCATTGTCAAGGGCAATGTCATCGAGGTCGTCAAGGGTGGACTTATCGTCGATATTGGCCTGCGCGGCTTCCTCCCAGCGTCGCTCGTAGAACTGCGCCGTGTCCGTGACCTTCAGCCATACGTAGGCAAGGAGATCGAGGCCAAGATCATCGAACTCGACAAAAACCGCAACAATGTGGTCCTTTCACGTCGGGGCTGGCTCGAAGAAACCCAGCGCGAACAGCGCGAAGAGTTCCTCGACAACCTGAAGCCCGGCGAGGTTCGCACCGGTGTTGTTTCATCGGTTGTGAACTTCGGCGCATTCGTCGATCTCGGCGGAATGGACGGCCTTGTTCACGTGTCCGAGCTGTCGTGGAAGCATGTTGACCATCCGGGCTCGGTCGTTGCCGTCGGTGACGAGATCGAGGTTCAGGTTCTCGAAGTCGACCTCAGCCGTGAGCGCATCAGCCTCTCGTTGAAGGCAACCCAACAAGACCCATGGCAACAGTTCGCAGGCGAACATCAGCCGGGCGAGCTCGTCTACGGCCGGGTCACCAAGCTCGTTCCGTTCGGTTCGTTTGTTCAGGTTGGCGACGGAATCGAAGGTCTTGTGCACATCTCGGAGATGTCAGCCCATCACGTCGATCTTCCCGAGCAAGTCGTTACTCCGGGCGAAGAGCTCTGGGTCAAGATCATCGATCTCGACCTCCAGCGTCGCCGTATTAGCTTGTCGATCAAGCAGGCTGCTGAAGGTGGCGTCGTTGCTGCCGAATACCAAGAGCACTTTGGTGAGCACGCCTACGACGATCAGGGCAACTACATTGGATCGGACTACTCCGAGGGCCAAGAGGCTTGGGAAGAGTACTTTGCCGAACACGGTGGAGAGGCTCCTGTGCCGACCGCGGACGAAGCCGCATCCAGCGAAGGAGCTGGCGAAGCACCCGCGGCCGAGGTTGTTGCCGAGCCAGACGTTGCGGTCGAAGATGGCGGCTCGAGCGAATAGTCGCGGATTTGATTCGTAAAGCCTAGGTGGGGGGTTCCTCACTCCGATACGGCTTAAAAATTCAACGAAGTCAACTAGTCCCGCTGCCTCTTGGTAGCGGGACTTTGACGTTCGAGGGGGTGGATTTCGCCCATCTTCCACTCACTTATCAAAACTAATGCTCAACATGGCTTGCGGAAAGCCGATCATTTCACCACACACACAAATCTGGGCCGACCCCGGCCAACATAAGCGAGGTAGTTGTGGGAAATAAGAAGATCATCATGCTGGTTGGCTCGATACTTCTTGGTGCTCTGGCAGGTTTTGCCCTTCTGGGCTACGTGCGAGGCGTCGAGGACGATATCCGTGACGAAGTCACTCGAGTCCCCGTTTGGGTCATCTCTGGCGATATTGCCCAGGGTACGACCGCAGCGGAAGCTCAACAGAGTGGCCGGCTGAGCCTGTCGGAAATCGAGAGTGGTTTCCGACCAGCTTCAGCAGTTAACGACTTGGTTCAGATCGAGGGACAGATCGCTGCATCTGACCTGGTAGCGAACCAGGTTCTGGTAGCGGGTCACTTCGATGATCCGTCGGTTGTTGAAACAACCTACGCCGACCAGATCGCACCTGACTTCGTTGCCGTTGCAATCACGGTTCCACGAGAGAATGCAGTAAACGGCTTCCTGTCACCGGGTAACTTCGTCGACTTCATCGTTCTCGGCGACGCCCCTGCTCAGCTTGGCGAGGAGGACGCATTCGAGACCAGCATTCTGGCAAGCCCCTACGAGCGACCAGCTCGTACGCTCTACCGTGGTGTCCGCATCGAGAGTGTCGATGACGAGATCATCGGCGACATCTCTCCTGCAGACGACAGCAACGTTGAGAACGACGAGGAAAACGCACCTCTCAACATCACGATCGCAGTTCCTTCTTCAGCAGCGCAGCGCATCCTCTCAATCACTCCTGAGGACATCGTGCTCGGACTCCTCCCTCCAGACTGGGAACCAACCGCTCAGGAGAACGAGATCACCGAAGCAATCGTTGGCGACGAAGACCTCCCTGGTGAGGACGACGACCTGATCACGCCTTACGGCGCAGACGGCTTCGACGACTCGCTCGCTGATGCGGTTGCAAACGGCGACGACGTCGAGACACCAGACGCCGCCGAAGAAACCGTGGTCGAAGAGACCGTGGTCGAACCAGACGCTGACGAAGAGACCGAAGAAGACGCAGTCGAAGAAGAAGGCTGATCAATGGCAGCGTTCGACTTTCAACAAACAGGAGAACCATCAATGACACCGCAAGGCCAAACGGCAGTTGCTGTCATTGAACCAGTCGCTGGTGTTCGCTTGAACCTAGAGGACCGTCTCGGTCCTGGAGCAAGCGGATACGAGTCGGTTGAACAGGTTCTTCCTCATCTCAGTGGAACGCCAACCATCGTTGTGCTCGGGCCCTCGTGCTCTGACCCTGCTGTCCTCTCGACAGTCGAACGGACACTTAGCGGTCGAAGCGACGTAGGTGTTGTTCTCGTAGCTGACGAACTATCGACCACCGTGTTGCAGCTCGCGCTGCGGTCGGGAGTCAAGGACGTGCTGACCCTACAGGGTGACACACTCCAGATCGTCGAAGCTATCGAACGTGTCGGCTCCGGGTTGCGCCCAGGTGGCGCAGCATCGGCTGCTGCAAACCTTGCCAGCGCACCGACCACCGGTGGAGAGGAAGGCGGTGGCGCACGCGTCACCACGGTCTTCTCAACAAAGGGTGGCTCGGGCAAATCGGTAATTGCGACAAACCTCGCTGTGGCACTTGCCGAAGAGTCCGATGGTCCTGTCTGTCTCGTCGACGCCGATCTTCAGTTTGGCGACGTAGCGGTCATGATGAAGTTGGCTCCGGTTCACACCGTCGTCGACGCCGTTGGCAACATTGAGCACCTCGATACCCAACTTCTCGAGAGTCTCTTGGCCACTCACGAACCCTCTGGGCTTCGTGTTCTGCCAGCACCTCTTGAACCTGCGTTCGCAGACCAAATCAGTGCGAGCGACATGATCACCATGGTGAACATCCTTCGCCGGTTCTGTGCGCACGTGATCATCGACACTCCCGCATATCTCAACGATGTCGTCTTAGGCCTCGTCGAAGAGTCTGACGACGTCTTGCTCGTTGCTGGAATGGACATTCCAAATATCAAAAACGTCAAGATCGGTCTACAGACGCTTCGTCTATTGAACACGCCAATGGAAAAGCTGAGCCTCGTCCTCAACCGTGCGAACTCGAAGGTGAAGCTCGACATTGGTGGTGTGGAACGAACCCTGCAGGTCAGCGCGAAGGCCCTGATCCCTAGTGACGTCGTTGTACCGCAATCGGTCAACAAGGGCGTCCCATTCGTTCTCTCACACCCAAAGAGCGGGGTTGCGAAGGCAATCCGTGGTCTCTCTGAGAGTTTGGCCGGAGCCGCCGCCGAAGGCCGGCGCTTCCTCGGCTAGTCCGACACCCGCAAGTAACCATCTAACTAGTACGCAACCAACCCACCTGTTTCAGGAGATTTCGAAATGTCCCTTTATGAACGCCTCAACGAAGTTCAAGGCGGCGCAGGCGACGCCGGTGGGCCCGGCGCAGCACCCCAAGCCGGCGGTATCCCGCAGGCTTCGAACACCCAGGTCAACAGCCTGCAGGAGTTGCGTCAACGAGTTCACGGTCGTCTGATCGACGACCTTGGCTCCACGCTCTATGACAGCGATATGCCAGAGGCCGAGCTCAACAAGCTCGTCTTCGGCAAGCTTGAACAAGCGGTCGCCGATGAGCGAATTCCTCTTTCTGCCGCTGACAAGCAGCGACTCATTCAGTCGATTGCGAACGATGTTCTCGGCTACGGCCCAATCGATCCACTCCTCCACGATGAGTCCGTGACCGAGATCATGGTCAACGGTCCAGACCAGGTGTACGTGGAGCGAAGCGGTAAGGCTGGTGTTGCGCCAGTGAGCTTCCTCGACGAGGACCACCTCCGTCGAGTGATCGAAAAAATCGTTGCACAGGTCGGTCGTCGTATCGATGAGTCTTCGCCATTGTGTGATGCCCGTCTGCCTGACGGTTCACGTGTGAACGCGGTTATCCCGCCTCTCGCAGTTGGCGGTCCATTCCTCACGATTCGTAAGTTCTCGAAAGACCCCCTTGGAATCGAAGACCTGATCGGCTTCGGTACGTTGACCCCGGCTGCAGCTCGCTTCCTGCAGGCCTGCATTATCGGCAAGCTCAACGCGATCATCTCCGGTGGTACTGGTTCGGGTAAGACGACCACGCTCAACGTGATGTCGTCGTTCATTCCAGAGGGTGAGCGAGTTATCACCATCGAGGATGCAAAGGAACTTCAGCTTCGCCAGGAACATGTCCTCTCGATGGAATCTCGTCCGGCCAACGTTGAGGGCAAAGGTGAGGTTTCGATTCGTGACCTCGTCAAGAACTCGCTCCGTATGCGTCCCGACCGCATCGTCGTTGGTGAGTGCCGTGGCGGAGAAGCGCTCGACATGCTCCAGGCAATGAACACCGGTCACGACGGCTCGCTTACGACCGTTCACGCAAACACGCCACGCGACGCAATGACCCGTATTGAGACGTTGACCATGATGGCTGGGTACGACCTGCCTGTCAGGGCGATTCGCGAGCAGATGTCATCAGCTGTGGACCTGATCATTCAGATCGGCCGTCAGCGTGATGGTTCCCGCAAGATCTCCCATATCACTGAGGTTCAGGGCATGGAGGGTGACGTCATCATCCTTCAGGACATCTTCCTCTTTGACTTTGCTGCAGGTGTAGGCGAGGACGGCAAGCTCCTCGGCACACTCCAGCCCACGGGTGTGCGTCCGAAGTTCG
The DNA here is from genome assembly GCA_964535395.1 of uncultured Acidimicrobiales bacterium. GTDB lineage: Bacteria > Actinomycetota > Acidimicrobiia > Acidimicrobiales > SHLQ01 > SHLQ01. The sequence continues at coordinate 2,395 of CAZHUR010000014.1, read as the reverse complement.
CTGAGAAGCTCTCGGACTACGGCATCAAGTTGGGTGCAGAGGTATTCACCCCAAACCGGAGGGCGTAATGAGTTTGAGTTCACAAGTAACGAGTCGAAAGGGGAGTCGAATGCAACATCGCCAGAAGCGCAGAATGACAGCGAGCATCTTTACTATCCTTGCGCTCGTTCTCGGGCTCTTTGCCGCTCCACTGGCGGCGCAGGGCGAATCTGAAAACCGAATTGACTTCGAAGTGCTCTCCGCCGACGTCCGTGGCGGCACGGGCAACGTCGTTGTACGGCCAGCGGCCGGCGCTGAACCGAGCGAGCTCATCGTTCAGATCGAAGGCGAAGAGATCGTTGCGTCGCAGACGCCGATCTTCCGTGGGACAGTCGCTACCCAGACCGTTCTGGTTGTCGACGACTCTGAAAATGCCAACTCGATCACCGGTTTCGCCACGATTCGTCAGTCAGCTCTGGCGTACCTCGATGGCCTGAGCGCCAACACACGAGTTGCACTTGTACGAGCTGGCGGTGGCCGCCTCGACGCTCCTGCTACCGTCGACTTCACCTCCGATCACAATGCAATCCGGACCGCAATCAATGCGATGACGCCATCTGGCGGCGACGTTACATTCAACGCCATTGGCAACTCGGCTTCTGAGTTCAGCGGCGAGGGTGACGGAATCCGACAAGTTGTGGCCTTTGTAGGGTCGCCAGGATCGACCTCGTCGTTCACTGCCAGCCAAGCTCAGGGACGTCTCCTCGGTGCGAACGCTTCCCTTACGGTCGTCGCACCCCGTACTGCGAACCTCGATATCACCGAGTTCGCCAGCATTGCCGACAATCTCCGTGGAGGAGCGGTATTCCGTGGAACCTCTGCCGAGTCGGACATGGTCGTCGCTGCACAGAACGCTGCTGCGACCCACCAGTCCTACATCGTGGGCGAGTTCCCGACCAACACCATCATCGATGCTGTGTCAGTCGACAGCAGCGGCGAGGATGGCACGAACGAACTCGTAGCAAACTTCGACGGCAGCTCGGAGCGAATCCGAATCGTCCCGAACAGCCTCGTGACCGGTGCATCGCTCGACGCTCCTCTCGTCGCTGAGAGCGGTCGCTTCGACATCCTCACCGGCAATATCGTGGCGCTCGTTGCGATTGCATTGATCGTCGTTGCGGTTCTGATCTTCGCATTCACGTTGATGCAGATCCTGATCGGATCTGACAACACGCTCAACTCGACGCTGTCGGTCTATGGCAGTCAGGGTGAGCGCACCGACGAGCAGGCCGCAGCTGACGATGCTTTCGCAAGTCAGCGTGCCCGCATCATCGAACAGGTCGTCGAACGTGCAGAGGAAGCAGCAGAAGCTCGCGGCAACCTCAACTCGACCAGCTACATGCTCGAGAAGGCTGAGATCCCTCTCCGAGTCGGCGAAGCGTTTGCGATTCAGGCTGGCATTGTCATCTTTGCCTTCATTCTTGGATTCTTCCTCTTCGGCACCAGCTTGTTGGGTGGCTTGTTTCTCGCCATCTTGGGACTTCTCATCCCGCCAGCGATTGTGCGCCACAAGGTCGCAAAGCGCGGGCGTAAGCTCGAAGATCAGCTTCCAGACACCCTGGTGCTGCTCGCCAGCACGCTCAAGGCTGGTTACAGCTTCCTTCAGGGAATGGACGCTGTAGGCAACGAAGCTGAAGAGCCTCTTGCTGGTGAGTTCCGTCGCACCGTGAACGAGGCTCGTCTCGGTAAGGAAATGGACGATGCTCTGGACGACTTGTCCGCACGCGTCGACTCACAAGACATGTTGTGGGCGATCGTTGCAATCAAGATTCAGCGTGAGGTCGGCGGTAACCTCGCCGAGCTCTTGACCATCGTTGCCGAAACGATGAACACCAGGCAGCGCCTCCGTGGCGAGGTTCGAGCACTTACCGCAGAAGGCCGAGTCTCGGCCTATGTTCTGCTCGCCCTGCCGTTCCTTGTTGCTCTCGCAATGTGGTTCCTCAACCCGGCGTACCTGTCCGAACTTTGGACGAACACCCTTGGCATCGTGTTGCTGGTCGTCTCGGCGATCGCAATGACGATCGGTGCCTTCTGGATGCGCAAAATCGTCGACATCGAGCTGTGATCTAGGAGCTTTGAATCATGTCAATACACTTCACTTCAACCATCGCCCAATCCTTCATTAGCGACATCATCGGTGTCGAACTTGCGATCCTGCTCGGAGCGCTAGCCGTTGCTGGCCTAGCGTTCTACGTCGGAAGCCGTGCCATCGATCAACGTGAGGCACGCGACACGCTCAGCAGCGTAGACGGCTACGACGTCAACGCTGCGGCTGGCGCTGGCATCATCGATGAGCAAGCCCTTCAAGGTTCGCTGTTCGACCGCATTGGAAAGCAGGCCTTTAGCGGCGCTGGGG
>CAZHUR010000013.1:0-16943 GCA_964535395.1 uncultured Acidimicrobiales bacterium | reverse complement strand
CCTTGGCAAGGTGATGCTCTACCAACTGAGCTACGTCCGCGAACGACACACGACTCTAGCAGGAGCGGTGTCAGTCACCACCCTTAGGGCGAAGATCGATCCGGAGGTTTAGCACGCCGTCTATGAGTTCGGCACTGGCGTCACCAATGATCGCAAAGTCCTGAAAATCGGTCTGGGCCTGCGAGATAAACAAGGCACGTTCGTCTCCGCCGACCGGCGGGAGATTGCGCTTCTTGACCGCTGCTGCTCGCTCTCGAAACCGTTCGATCATCTCTTGTGGATCAAAGTCATCCATCTCGTTGTTCGATTCCTTTCGGGCGAGTGAACCAGCCAAAGACTACCGTACCCAAAATGGAGAGCACCCCAAGCAAGATCAACGCGAAGATCAGGGCGCTCAGCGACGAATTTGTCTCGCGAATGTTGACGATCTCGGTTTCACCCTCAATCACTTGGGCGAACACGAGCCAATGCGAGGCCAACATCAGAGAAATCTGACTTTCGAACATGAGTTGCGACCATAGCCCATGGTGAAGCGCCCTTAGATGGTCTCGACGTAGACCTTGTCGAAGAAATCGATCAACATTTCGGCGAGCTTGTCATGTTCGACGAGGAAACCATCATGGCCATACACCGAATTGATCGTGTGGTATTGCACGCAATCTCCCCCTGACGTGGTGAGCGCTTGGGCTAGTTCAGCCTGCTGATGCGGCGGGTACAGGAAGTCGCTTGTGATCGAGACGGTCATCGCCGGCCCAGCAAACTCGGTGAGCGCGGCGACCGCTCCACCTCGACCTCTTCCGATGTCGTGAAGGTCCATAGCCCGATTCAGCACGATGTAACTGTTGGCGTCGAATCGGTGCGGGAACTTCTGTCCGTGGTAGTCGAGGTAGCTCTCGACGTTAAAGCGCCCCCAGGAATCGAAACTGTCGAGGCGGTCGAGAGGCTCGCGTCCAAATCGCTCATTCCATTCCTGATCGGAGCGGTAGTGAATAAATGCAATCTCGCGAGCTATTGCCAAGCCAACACCAGGCCCCTGGTCCTTGTCGTAGTAGTCGCCGCCATGAAAGCACTGGTCGTTGGCGATCGAGAGGCGGCCGACGGCCGACCATGCAATTTGCTGAGCAGAGGCTTGGAGCGCTGTAGCGATCGGTGCGATCGAGCGAACCCTCTTGGGATACATGGCAGCCCATTCGAGCGCAGCCATGCCGCCCATCGATCCGCCGATAACACTAAACCACCGCTCGATTTCGAGCATCTCGGCAAGACACGCCTGCGAGCGAACAATGTCGCGCGTGCTGACTTGCGGAAAGAGAGAGCCGTAGGGGTTCCCCGTCTGCGGGTTGATCGAAGCAGGTCCGGTCGTTCCTTGACATCCGCCGAGGGCATTGGCACACACGACAAAGAACTTGTCGGTGTCAATAGCCAGCCCTGACCCGACGATTCGAGACCACCATCCTTCGTCGGTGTAGGTGCCGCCAGTTCCGCCCGTTACGTGGCTGTCTCCGGTAAGAGCATGGCAGATCAAAATGGCGTTCGATGCGTCCGCGTTGAGTTCGCCCCACGTCTCATAGGCGAGTGTGACCTCCTGGAGTACGCCGCCACCTTCTAGCGCAAGGGGTCGGGGCAACGTGAAGAACTGTCTCGCCCCGGCCGGGTCACCGGGTTGCCACGCTCCGGTCACCGGGAACGGTTCAGTCCAGCCGCGGCGGCTAGCTACAAAAGAGTCGTCGTCAGAATGCTGCACGGGTACCTCCAATCGGTGAGCGGCGATGTTCTATAGACCAGATATGTCAAGTCCTACTATTAGTATGCCCGGGGTGTTCGCTTTCGCGAAGGAAGTCGGGCAATCCACCATCGAACAAGATCGGGCGAACCACCGTAGGCGGCGGTCATTGCTTCGCCAAGTTTCAGAAGTGAAGACGCGTAAGCCTCGCCGTCACCGGCACGCCATGCAGTCTGGGCGGCGCGAGCAGCTTCGGCACCCCTGTCCCACAGGGCACCTGGTGCAGGGAGCTGGATCATGGACAGCGTCTTTGCCCGCACTCGAATCGCCTTTGCACTGAGCCCGGTTCCAGCGGCCTCGGCGAGCATCAAGGCAGACGTACTCGGGGCCGAGAGCGCTGCAGCGACATGCCAGATCATGGCCGGATCGTGCGGTTCTATCGTGATGACCGGCACCGATGGCGCCAACTCGGCCTCCGCGTCAACGATCGCCTCGATCACGGGCGTTTGCGAGGCGACCAAGACTTTGGGGACTAGTCGGTCCTCGAACCAGCGACGAACATCGGCGTCTTCAATACGATCGAGGTCGAGAACGGGATGGTTCCACCGTGTGCCGGCGAACTTCACAGGACGATGTCCCCACGATGGTGCCAGAGGGTCGATGCTGCCCGAGGTAAGCAACGGGGCCTTGCGGGCCTGGCCCTCCACGGTCTCATCCATCTCGCCAACCGCCCCACTGATGCCATAGAAGTGCTGTCGAAAGCCGGCGGTCACGGTCGCCACTTCGCTCAGTTGGGTGTCACTACTCACGATCGATACCTGCGGCACCCCTTGGCTGCGGGCGAGTAACGGCGCCCAACTGCCCGCTTCTGGCGTTGGGAATTGACCCCTTGGCTGTTCACCCACGACGACCTGTGTGGCTCTCGTGGGCGACCTGTCGCACGAAGTCGGCGCCGAGACGGCAACGATGGCGATGACTTCGACCGAGGCGGAGAAGGAATCGGCATCATCGATCCAAAGCGTGGAAAGCAAAGCGCGCTGGACGAGGGATCGACGAACAGGTTCGCTGTCTCTTGCTCCCAAGAACGATTGGGGAAGGATCAGAGCGAGTGCCGAGTGGTCGCCAAGGTGGCGCAGAGCTAGTTCAACAAACAAGCTTGAGTGATCGACATAGGCCGTCGCTATGTCCCCGTAGCGTTCCTTTAGCTGAACCTGTTCATGTCGGTCCCGAGCAGTGTCCGAGGTCAGTTGCCCGAGGAATGGAGGGTTTCCGACGATGATCGAGAAACTCGTTGGCCAGTCGTCTGGGAGATCGAGCAACGAGTTCGCAGCGACCGTACGTGGCCGAGCGGCCCCCTGTGCCCAGATCTCGAGCGCGGCGTCACACACCATCAGTGTCGTAGGGTCGATATCGGTGGCGAACATTGCATTGACGATGTCGGCCCTCGTCTGGTTGCTCCGCGTCTCCAGTGCTCGACAAGCGGCGAGCAGAAAGGCGCCTCCACCACTGGCTGGATCCCACACCATGTGCGGCGTGGAAGCGATGTTCCCGTGGTCATTGAGAGCTAACTCGACGACTCGATCAGCCACATGTGAAGGTGTGAAATGCGCTCCTTGCGTTCGGCGTGAGGCATCTGCCAGCAGCTGTTCCCACGCAAGCCCGAGGAGCTCTGGAGTTGCATCGCCATTACCGAGTATTGCAATGGCTGCAGCGAAGCCTTCCGGAGCTTCGGCATCAACGGTCCTAAACGCTGTTGGTGGAGGCGCTTTTGAAACGGTAGCTACATGACGCGCAAGGCTTGCAATCCACCGCAGAGCCAACGCGTGCGTAGCCTCGACGGGGAGCTGGTGAAGAAAACGGTCGACATCCACGATCAACTCTTTTCTTCGCCCATCATCGGCCCTTAGCTAGTTGGGTCCCACCCTGCGAGGTCGGCCAGTCTCTCGTCGTTTGAGAACATCTCTACGACTGGAAGGTCAAGGCCAACGCGCTTTTGCAAGCGTCGCACCTCAAGCTCCTCGTTCCACAGCGCCAACGTGACGACAAGGCCCTTGCTTCCGGCTCGAGCGGTTCGCCCAGAGCGGTGCAGGTACGTCTTGTGTTCGTTCGGAGGGTCGAAGTGGATGACGATCTCGACATCGTCTACGTGGATCCCGCGCGCGGCCACGTCGGTTGCAACAAGAACGGACAGTTTGCCGGCCGAGAAGTCGTTGAGGGCCTTTTCACGGTGGTTCTGGCGTAGATCGCCATGGATCGCTGCAGCTTTCACGCCGAGGTCGCCAAGTTCTCGAGCGAGGCGGTCCGCCATGTGCTTTGTCGACGTGAACATGATCGTGCGGTCAACACCAGCGGCGATCGCTGCAGCGACTTTCACCTTATCCATTTGGTGAACCTGTACGAAACGATGCGTCATCTGGTCAACAGTGACCTCAGGTGACTCGACCTCATGGAACTTTGGGTCCGTTTGATAGCGACGAACGAGGCTGTCGACTACCCCGTCGAGCGTTGCTGAGAACAGAAGCGTCTGATGGTCGTTCTCGGCCTGACGAAGCAGCCACTCGACCTGCGGCAAGAACCCCATGTCGGCCATGCGGTCGGCTTCATCAACGATTACGTGTGTGAGCTCGGAAAGGTCTACGGCCTTGCGCTCGACGAGGTCGATCATTCGACCGGGAGTTGCGACGACGAAGTCGACTCCCTTTTCAAGTTTGGTGATTTGGCGCTCGATGTTCGCCCCGCCGTAGACGGCAGCGATTCGGACGTTTCGAGAGGCAGCTAGTGGGGTTAGCTCTTCAGCGACCTGCACGGCCAGCTCGCGTGTCGGCACCAGCGCGATCGCTAACGGCTTCTTCGGTTCTGCCCGGCCGATATTTTCGAGCACGGGAATGCCAAAGGCAAGAGTCTTGCCAGACCCGGTCTTGGCCTTGCCGCACACATCATGTCCAGCAAGTGCATCTGGGATAGCCATGGTTTGGATTGAAAATGGAGATGTGATCCCTCGCGATGCAAGTGCGGTACAGAGATCTTCGGACACGCCGATGTCGGCGAAAGTGGTGGTCATTGAGAGCCTTTAATGAATTAACTTCGCTCAGGCTACTGGCAGGAGACGCTGAGACGCCGGACCGGAGCAATGCAACGCTGGTGGAAAGGTCAACGAGGCTGGACTCGTCCGTTCGCAATGACCACACCTTCGGCTTCGAGTCGACGGGCGTGCTCCACTTCTAGGCCTGGCACAAGTCGTCCGTTCGCTGCGACGACACGCCACCACGCAAGTCCCGAACTTGATCGTAGAACGCCGCCGACCGCCCGTGCAGCTCCGGGGAATCCTGCCTCAGAAGCGACCTCACCATAGGTCACTACCTCCCCGCTGCTGAGGCTCTCGACAACGGTCCGCACGGCGCGGGTGAAGTCGCTGTCGCTAGACCTTGAGGTGGTCATTTCACGGTTGCCATTGCACGCTCGCGGGGTGGGGCTTAGGGCTCGGGTTCGAGGCGAACCACCGAGACCGCGTTTGCCATGCCAGGGACGGTCTTGGGCCCAATCCGGGTTGCCCGCGTATTGACCAGCAATGAGGTCATCATGTCTTCGGGAGCCAAGATCTCACCGGGCTGGGCTAAATCGCTGAGTCGGGAGGCGAGGTTGACCGCCTGGCCAATGTGATCATCGCCCTCGAACAAGATCACATCGCCCTCTGCAACTCCAGCTCGCAGATGCAGGATCTGCTTGTTGATCTCGATCATTGCAACCACCGCCTCGATGACAGGCTCGGGTTCGACCCCGACGATCATCGCCCCGTCGCCCAGCCACTTTGCAATACGAACGCCATGGATTGACGAGAGTCGTCGAATTGTTGCTCGGACGGTCTCGAGGAGTTCAACAGCAGCAGCGTCGCCTTCGCTATCGGTATAGGAGGTGAACCCCGAAACATCCACGAACGCGAACGTCCTGAGTACCCTCGTTACGCCTTCGACACGTATTACTTCGTCCACGTCATCACGTTACAACCGCATGGCCGCGAAGCCAGGACTAACCCCGCAGCACTTCGTGGCGAACAGCGTCGGAGAATACTGGCCACAGAGGGGGTGCCCAGGGGCCGAACGGTTTGTTGGTCAGGACAATAAGAGCGACATCAACTTGGGGATCAACCCAGAGGAAGGTTCCAGCCTGTCCGAAGTGCCCCCAGGTACCTTCGGAGTTGGTCGTGCCCGTCCAGTGTGGAGACTTGTCTCCGCGGATCTCAGGGCCAAGCCCCCAGGGATTTGGTTCTTGGCGGCCGTAGCCGGGTAGGACGCCTGTGAGTTCGGGGTAATACCGGCTGGTCATAGCTTGGATCGTCACGGGTGCAAGCAGGTGTGGCAAGCCCTGAACGAATCGAACAAGATCGTCCACGGTCGACCGTCCAGCAAATGCTGCACTACCGACAAGCTCTGAGGAACCCATGTGTAGCGCGTCGAATATGCCGAGCTGCATGTACTGATCGAATGCCATCTCGCTCGCGTGGGAAACGGCTGCGGCGAGCAGCTCATATCCGCCGTTCGAGTAGATCCGCTTGCGACCAGGGTCATCGAGCACTGCACCGTCGGGCCCAAACCCGCCGGCATGGGCAAGGGTGTCTGCAATGGTCGCACCTCGCGGAGTGTCACCCGCTCGAAGGACCCCTACCCCGTCGGTCAGAGCTATCGAGCCTTCCTCCACCGACAGGTGCACCGCCGCTGCGGTGAAGAGTTTTGTGATCGATGCAAGTTCGAACACGTGAGCTGTGTCGCCGAAGCGGTGCACGGTTGAGTCGGGGGTGATGACTGCGGCAGCTACGTTCTCTGGAGGCCAGGAGTCCAGAATTTCGAAGGCCTTCATTGAGAGACCGTGGAGTCCTTCTCGTCGGCTTCCTCTTCGTTCGCGTCCTCGGCGTTCGCCTCAGTGACGTCGACCGCCTCTTCGTCGTTGGCGAGGTCTTCATCGACGCTGCTGTCTTCGTCGTCGGATGTGATCACATCTTTCGACGATGGCCACGCGAGGAGGGCGATGCCTCCAAGAATGAGCGCCATGCTCATCCAGATGTTGATACGAAGTCCGAAGATGTCGTTTGCAGGGTCAATTCGCAACGCCTCAACCCAACCACGTCCAATGCCGTAGCCCAAGAGATACACGCCAATGAGCCGACCGCGAGCCAGCTTTCCTGTTCGGTCAACAAACAAGATGACACCGACGAGGCCGATGTTCCAGATGCTCTCATAGAGGAACGTTGGGTGGAACGTCGGAACCTCTGCTACAGACTGGTATTCGACGGGGATGCTGGCCCGATGGTCAGCATCGATCTCCAGACCCCAAGGCAGGTTGGTCGGCCTGCCGAAGAGTTCTTGGTTAAACCAGTTGCCCCAACGACCAATCGCCTGAGCGAGCGGCAACGCAGGTGCCACGGCGTCTAGTGTCGAACTTAGCCTCATCCCGCGGCGCTTCGCCGCGTAGGCTCCGGCGGCGATGCCAAGAGCCATACCGCCAGGAATGCCAAGACCACCCTCACGAAGTGCAAAGACCTGCCACCACGGGGCATCTTGGAAGTTCTGGAAGTCGGTGATGACGTGATAGAGGCGAGCACCGATGACGCCCCCGGGCACGCCCCACATGGCGACCGCGGTGATGTCGTCTTCGTGGCCACCCTGGGCAACCCAACGCTTTTGGGACAGGCTGACCGCGGCAAAAACGCCCAACGCGATTAAAAGGCCATAGATCGTAAACGGCCCAATCGAGTTAAACGACGGTGATGGAATCGCAGCGAACACACTTCGATCGTAGCGCTACCCCGTCAACCTTGGTAGCCAAGCTGGTGAAGAGCTCTCTAAAATAGGGCGGGATCGAGGTCGGTGAGTGCAGAGGCTTCACCGAGTACGGCAGGCTGTTGGGCCGCTGCCAGCGGCAGCAACTGCTCGCAGTAGAAGTTCGCTGTGATCAGCTTTGCGGCAAGACGCTCGTCGGTTTCGCCAGCCTCGATACGGCGTTGAGCTGCGCTGGCTTGCAACACCATGGACCACCCGCCAGCGAGCTGGCCGAGCATCTTCAGATACGGCGTTGCACCCGCGAAGGCGTTGGCTGGGTTGGTACTGAGTTCGGTGACGAGTGCGCGTGTTGTTTCTTGCACCACCTTGCTTGCCTCGGCAAGCGATTCGCCCATGGCCTTTGTGGGGGCATTGTTGATGGCGGCATCGGCAACCTCGTCGATCTCAGCAAACAACCGGGCTGCCACCTGGCCTTGATCGAGCGTGAGCTTTCGAGTGACCAGATCGAGCGCTTGAATGCCGTTGGTGCCCTCGTAGATTGGATTGATACGTGAATCGCGGAAGTGTTGAGCAACCCCTGTTTCCTCGACGAAGCCCATGCCGCCAAACACTTGGACTGCGACGGAGGTGAGCTCCACGCCGAGGTCGGTGCACCAGCCCTTAACGATCGGGGTCAGCAACGCTGCTCTACCAGCACCAGCTTCGCGACCCTCCTCGGACGGGTGGTGGGCTTCAGCGTCCACAGCCGCTGCGTCCAACAGCGCGAGGCCTCGCATCGCTTCGATGTAGGCCTTCATCGTCATGAGCATGCGCTTGACGTCCACGTGTTCAATGATTGGTGAACTCGTACCAGCTGGCGTACCCAACGCTCGGCCCTGCGTGCGTTCCTTTGCGTAGCCCACCGCATCTTGGTACGCCCGTTCGGCGATTGCGAGGCCCTGGGTGCCAACCGATAGGCGGGCGTTGTTCATCATCGTGAACATGTAGGACATTCCGCTACCCTCCTCGCCAATCAAGTAACCGACTGCGCCATCGCCATCACCGAACTGAAGAACGCATGTCGGGCTGCCGTGGATTCCGAGCTTGTGCTCGATAGAGGTGCAGGACACGTCGTTGCGGATCGTAGGAGCTCCATCTTCATCGAGAAGGAACTTCGGAACGATGAAGGTGGAGATTCCCTTAGTGCCAGGTGCAGCGTCGGGTGTGCGAGCAAGAACGAGGTGGACGATGTTGTCTACGAGGTCGTGTTCTCCATAGGTGATGAAGATCTTTTGGCCAGAGATCCGATAGGTGCCATCTTCGGCACGCTCGGCTTTGGCTCGTAGTGCTCCAACATCGGAGCCAGCGTCGGGCTCTGTGAGATTCATGGTGGCGCTCCACTCGCCGGTCACGAGCGGGCGAAGCCATGTTTCCTTCTGTTCTTCATCACCATGTTCGGACAGCAGGTCGATCGCTCCCTGGGTGAGGAGCGGGCACAACGCAAACGACATACAGGCCGAATTGAGCATCTCTTGGAGCGCGAGCGCGAGCGACCACGGCATCCCACCGCCACCATACGCTGGATCGAACGGCAGGGTTTGCCAGCCTGCGTCAACGTACGCTTGGTAGGCCTCGATGAAACCGTCTGGTGTGACGACGCTACCGTCGTCGTTCAACCGGCTCCCTTGCTCATCACTGATGCGATTGAGCGGAGCGATGGTCTCTTGGATGAACCGGGCGCTCTCTTCGAGGAGTGGTTCGACCATGGAGGGGTCGGTCTCGGCAAAGTAGGGAAAGTCAGCAATCTCGCCGACCTTGGCCAGTTCGGTCAGGTTGAACTGGATGTCCCATAACGGGGCTGCGTAGTCGGCCATCGTGAGCTCCTTGGACGGTAGATCCTAAGTTAGTAGGACATCCTATTATATGACGTCCTTCAGACTTCCAGGCGAGGGCTATCGCCTCACCCGACCTCTTGTCCATCGAACAAAGCGAGTGAACATTAAGGGTTCAGTCCAATTCTCGGCCGGGCCACGACCGGTTGCGAGACCAGCGTTGACCTCGGCGCCCAATACCAATCCAATCGCGAGGACATAGAGCCACAGCTGAAGAATGATCGCCGTACCAATGACACCGAAAATGGCGTTTGATCCGGACAGTGTTTCGAGGTAGATGCTGAACAGTACCGATCCAACAAATGAAAAGACCGCTGAGAACGCTCCACCCGGAAGCTCGGCTCGCCAACGAGCACGACGATTCGGAGCAACGTGGTAGATCGTCGCAGACCAGCAAATCAAGACAACGAACGCAACGGGAAAGCGAAGGTACGTCCACAAAAGACCAGCCACGTTTGCGATCGTCCCATCGCCCAAGAACTCTTCACGTCCAAAGAGCGGGCCAATCACGAGTGCAGCGAGGGTGATCGAGCCAACGAGGATTGTGCCAATAGCAAGGGCTAAGCCAATTAACTGGGTCCCCACCCATCCCCGCGTGTTGTGGTGTCCATAGGCAACGTCGAGCGCTCGAACGACCGCAGCGAAGCCACGCGACGCCGTGTACAGGGTTGCAAGGACACCTAAGGTCAGCGCTGAGGTCGAGGACGTGTCGAACAGGCTCTCCACAGCGCTCGTGACGCCTTCGTCACCGAAGAGATCATTGGACCACTCCGTCAGCTGCGATTCAACACTTTCCGATACGTCAGTGCCGAGAAACGAGCCCAAGCCACCGAGGGCCGAAGAGAAGACGAGGAGTAGAGGGAACAGACTGAGCAATGCAAAGAACCCAATTTCTGCGGCCAGGCCACTCACGCGGTCGTCATGCCAGCTTCGGTACAAAAAGCGGGCCCACCAGCGGAGGGTCAGCCGTTCGGGGCGCGGCAATTTCGAGGGGTTGACGGCACTCATCTCCTATAAGCATGGCCGATTCGGCGCCAAAGATTGCGAATAGGGGTCGAAGAAGCTGCGCTCAGCGCCCCTAAGGATCTAACTCGAGCGGAACGGAAACCGGCGCCGTGGAGGGTCGATCGACGCCACATTCATCGACTTTGACAAGTCGATGAGGTCCGAAAGGTCACTCGCGCGCTCTTCTGCACCTGTGGTAACGGGCGCAAAGGCCGAACGAAGTTGTCCTGCCCGTTGTTCGTCCTCTGGAGTTACGAAGGTGACGTGAACCGCCGATACTGCCCAGCGGAGCCTTTTCACATATGACCTGGAGGAAAATGGTGGCCGCAGATGAACCGTCATCGGAGCGTGAACCGGACCATTTTTCTCAATGAACTCGGCCGTGGTGATAAGCGCTGCGGTCGATTGAGAGGTCCTCGTCGAGACAGAATTGGCGTCCCGAGTGTCCGATGCAAGCCGGACGGGCACGCCACGCAGGGTAAGCCGCTCGCTGATCGCGTCCGCCTCGCTCTCCGAACCAGCGATGACGACCATGCCTTTCAATTTGGTAGCAAGCGAGAGAATGGTCTCAATTCGGCGCGACCTGTCGAGGCTTAGAAAAAAGCCTCCAGGATGTGCCTGCTCAATTGGTGAGGTGAAGGAAGAATCCAACAGTGTCATTCGGAGCCCTTGCTAAACCGTCGGGCGTGATGAAGCTACGCCCGACGCGGTCACTTAACTGTAACAGGGCGGTAGCAATATTGCAGTTGCGTGACAGGCGCCAATTCGGCTGCGCCGGAGGTCTGCGAGGCGTAGCGGTAGTACTTAGGCGCTGATGGTGACCGGTGCACCAAGCGGTACGTTCTCTGCGAGAAGCGTCACAACGTCGTTGGGGATGCGCAGACAACCATTCGACCGAGCATCGCCAACCTGGTCAGGTCGGGTCGTTCCATGGATGGCGATTACTGGCAGCCCACCACCGAAGGTCTCGTGCACCTCCGAGAAGGCTGAAAGGGCAAGCGCCCACGGGCCAAGAAACGACTCCTCTGGAGGGTTGGCTCGTTTCGCCGTAATGAAGAAGGTGCCGAGCGGCGTTGGTGTCGCAGGGCTGCCGATGACCGCTCTGGTCTCTGCGATGATCTCCGTGCCGTCGTAGACGACGATCGATCGTTCGCTGAGGTTGACCTCAGCGCGCACCTGGGTTTGAGAGAACTCATAAAGAGAAGCGTCGATCCAACCGGTCTGACCATTTGGCCGGATCGGTAGTTGAACCTGCACCCACTCGTCTTCGGGCGAACCTTGGGTCACCATCAAGACTTGGGGGCCACCGAACTGGTGCGGATTGGGAACACCGAACTCGAACGGAATGACAGATCCGCCCGGAGCGTCGTATGCAACCAGGGTCGTGACGGCGTCGGTGGCTGTGGCAATATAGGTCGTGATCGCCTCTACCGGGGGTGCCTCTCTCGCCGGCTCGACTTCTGGCGACGCTGGTGCCGTCGCGGTTGCAGTCGCCTCAGGTTGAGAAGCTGCAGGTTGAGGAGCTGATTCAACACCCGGGCTCCCGGCACTGCGAGCTGAGAGTTCAGGCTCGGCCAGTACTTCAGCTTCAGGCTCTGGAGCAGCTGCGATTGCGAGCGTGCTCTCAGACGAACCACAGGCTGACGCTACGAGAGCTATGACCACCAGCAGGATCGTCAGCGATCGTCCCGCACGTATCTGATCACGTCTGAGACTATTGAAACTCCAACCGCCAGGACTGAAGAATGCCATATCTCGATTTTCGACGATGAACGGCGAGAAGTGGATAGTAGCTTTGGGCCAGTGTCGTCGTATGAATTAGTTCCTTTGGCCGGTGGTGTTTTTGCCTGGTTGCCAGATGTGCCGAGCCACAGCCATCCAAATAGCGGAATCGTCGTTGCCGAAGATGGCCTCACCATCATCGACGCCGGCCTGTGTCCGAGCCTCTCGGACCCGCTCGCCCAACAACTGAGTGAGCTCACCCCATTGCCGATCAAGCGGCTCGTCGCCACGGGTTCACACATTGACGTGGTCGGCGGAAGTAAGTCTTTTCCCTTGGCGGCTGTGTATGGCTCGGCACAAACATCGGCTCACCTCGACCAAGAACCGAATCGGAGCGTTTGGCAAGCTCTTCACCCAACCTATGGCGGCGAGTTAGCCGAGGTAGACACTCGTCCGGTCACCCACACTGTTGCTGAACCCGCGCATCTGTGTCCGGCGAGCATCGCGATTCCTGTAGGGGGGCCGCAGTTTGAGAACTTGGCCATTCAGGTACCGGGGGCCAACGTTGTTTTCACCGGACTCCTTGCGAGCTTCGGTGCCATTCCACTCGGCTTTGAGGCCGACTTCCCTGCATGGATTGGTTCACTCGACCAGATAGCGGGCCACGGCGAGATCTTCGTTCCGAGCCATGGCCCGATCGGCGGTGTCGAAGAGTTGGTTGAACTTCGCCAGTACCTCGAGGCATGTATAGACGCGAGTGGTGTCGTATCAGCAATGAAGGCTGGTCCGTGGAACGACTGGCAGAATCAGCAGTTCACGCAAGTCAACGTCGAACGAGCCCACCTTCTGAGCCAGGGAGATCCCTCTCCCCCGCCGTCGATGCTGTCCCTATTGGGAATGGCCTAGCCCTATTGGGAATGAGCTAGCGATTCTTGACCTTCTGGGCCAGGCCCTTTGTCGAGATCGTCAGCAGTTGTTCGCTCGACAGGTGGCACTTGATTTGGTGTCCATCACCAAAGTCTTTCAGTTCCGGCTCGGAGGTGTCACAAAGGCCTTCCACGAAGCGGTGACAGCGGGTGTGGAACACGCAGCCAGACGGCGGGTTCGCCGGCGATGGAATATCTCCTTCGAGCGGAATTCGCCCCGAGGCTCGACCATCGACGTCAGGCACTGCTGACAACAAAGCCTCGGTGTAAGGGTGCACCGGGCCTGCGAAGATCTGCTCGGTCGTCGCCAGCTCGACAATACGTCCCACGTACATGACTGCGATGCGGTCGGCGAGGTACCGAACCACGCCGATGTCATGACTGATGAAGAGGTAGCTGGTCTTCGCGTCGCGCTGGAGTTCGGCCAGGAGGTTCAGGATCGCTGCCTGCACTGAGACGTCAAGTGCCGACGTTGGCTCGTCGCACACCACTACGTCGGGATCGCCGGCAAAGGCTCGGGCGATGGCCACGCGTTGTTTCAACCCACCGGAAAGCTGGCGAGGTCGCATGTCGAGGTGCCGGTTCGACAGCTGCATTGCCTCAGCTACTTCCTCAGCCCGAGCATTGGCTTCTCCTCCGGTAGCGCCGGTCAGCTGCGTTACGGCTCGCGTAAGGATTCGCCGTACAGTCCACGACCGGTTTAGAGCAGAATCGGGGTTCTGGAACACCATCTGCATCGCTCGGATCGATCCATCGAGACGCGACGTGGCCTTGGTAGCCATAGGCGTGCCTCGCAACGTGATTTCACCACCAGGATCAGGTTCGTGCACTCCGAGCAACGTCTTGGCCAAGGTGGATTTGCCTGAACCTGACTCTCCAACCAGGCCTAGGGTCTCGCCCTCGCCAAACCCGAGATCGACGCTCACTAGAGCCGGGACGTCGCCACCACGTTGGCGGAACGTCTTAGACACGCCGTTGACTCCGATCACCTCGGTGTCGACCACGTTGTGCACGACGTTTGTTTCCTCGGGTTCAGGTACTTCGTCAATTCGATCTGGGAAATGGCAGCGCGTCCAATGAGTGCTACCTCGATCGACGATCGGTGCAACCTCGGTGCGACACAAATCGGTCGCTATTGGGCAGCGATCGATATAGGTACAGGTCGGGAGGGATGCGCCGATCTGTGGAGCGCTTCCGGGAATGGAAAAGAGCTCGCGGTCGGACTTTGTAAGTCCATGGCGAGGAATCGAATTGAGCAGTCCCTTTGTGTATGGGTGGCTCGACTTGTCGAAGACCTCCTTGACCGTGCCTTCCTCGACGATGCGGCCGGCGTACATCACGCCCACCCGATCACACATCGTGCGAATGACGCCAAGGTTGTGAGCGATCAGCAAGATCGCTGCGCCGATCTCGTCGCGGAGGTGACGGACGAGATCGAGGACCTCTGCTTCGACCGTTGCGTCGAGTCCGGTGGTGGGTTCGTCCAGAACGAGCAGCGAGGGATTCGATGCGAGAGCCATCGCGATGACGACGCGCTGCAACATGCCGCCCGAGAGCTGGTGTGGGTAACGATCCATAACGCTTTGCGGCGACGCGATTTGCACGCGCATCAACGCTTGTTCGGCAAGCTCATAGCTCTCTGCTTTCCCGATACCGCCGAGGAGCTGGTAGTTCTCTGCGACCTGTCTACCGATCTTGAGAACCGGGTTCACTGCCTGCACTGGATCCTGATACACCATCGATGCCTCGGTCGCTCGAAAGCGCTGGAGGTCGGTTGAACTCATGGAGGTGAGGTCACGACCTGCCGCGGAGATGGTTCCGCCGGTAATGATGCCGTTCGAAGGCAGATAGCGGAGCGCGGCGTAGGCCGTCGTGGACTTGCCACAACCCGACTCGCCAACGAGGCCATAGGCCTCACCAGGACGAACCTCGAATGTAACGCCCCGGAGCACGGACCGTTGTTCGCCGCGCACGACGTAGGCCATCTCGAGATCGGAGACGGCTAGCGCTGGCGGTTGTGAGGTCGAGGTAGTCGTCGAAGCACCATCTTTTGTCGTGCTGTCTTCGGTCAGGCTCATGATGTGCTGGCCTCCTCGATCGCGTCGGCGATGAGGTTTACCGCAATGACAAGTGTTGCAATCGCCAACGCCGGGAAGACGGTCGGCCACCAGACGTCACCGATGATGTTCTGATAGGTGTTCGACACATCGAGGCCCCAGTTAGCCTCGCTCGCATCACCAGCTGAGATACCAACGAATGCGAGCGTGGCGAGCGTAAAGATGGCATAGCCGAGTCGTACGGTTGCCTCTACCACCACGACGCCGGCCACGTTCGGGAAAATTTCTTGGGTGATGATAAACATGCTTCCTTCGCCTCGCATTCGGGCGGCGGTGACGTAGTCGAGTTGGGCCTCCGACAGAGTTGCGGCCCGGACGGTACGGGCGACCGGCGGGACGAACAGGAAGGCGATGGTTCCGATGATCACTGGAGTCGTTGCACCGAACGTAAACAGGATGACGATCGCAAAGAGAATCGCTGGCACCGACAAGATAGCTTCGAGTACTCGGCTCATGATCTCGTCAACCAGGCCACGGTAGTAGCCGGTGAACAGGCCGATGAGGGTGCCCGCAATCACCGAAAGTGCCGTGGCGACCGGCGCTGCGATCAGGATTGGTCGAGCCCCGTGAATCACCCTGGAATAGACATCGCGGCCAAGGCGATCGGTACCAAACCACGCTGTGCCGTCCGGACCGGTGTTTCGTAGGGCTGTCCCGTCCGATGTTCGCACCGACTCTCCTGGGTCAAACGTCGAGAGAAGACCCGGAGCGACCGCAGCGATGATCCAAAAGAGTAAAATTGAGGCTCCGATAATGAAGCTCGGGCTGCGCAGGAGCAACCGACGTTGCTCCTTTTTGACCTGAGCCAGAGAGTTGTTTGCCTCTTCGGGTATGAGCTGGTCAGCGAGCGTCGGCGTTGCTTCGAATTCTTCGGGGACGTCGTCGGCTCCGATGTCGCTATCGATATCTGAGATCGCCATCTTATGCCTCCGTAAGAGCGAGGCGGGCCCGAGGGTTCATCCACGCAATGATGAGATCGGCTGACAGGGTTGCGAGCATGTAGATGATCGCAACGGTGAGGACTCCGCCTCTGAGAACCGGATAGTCCGCTTCAAGAGCTGCGCTCAAGATCAGACGTCCAAGTCCGGGGTAATTGAAGATCAGTTCAAGGCCGACCATGCCGCCGAACATGTAGCCCAGCTGGGTTCCGACTACAGCGACGGTGGGAAGGAGCGAGTTTCTCAGGATGTGCTTCTGAAACACTTCCCGAGGCGACAGTCCCTTCATGAACGCCGTTCTTGAGTAGTCGGAGTCGAGGGCGGTGATCGAGCTAGCTCTCGTCACGCGGGCGATGTAGCCGAAATAGACCGTCAGGACGGTTAACGCAGGTAGCAGCAAGTGCTGCATCTGCGTCAAAATCCCCGAACCGGGAGGCGCGTTGGCGCCAACCTTGAAGAAACCAATGGGTACCGCCAAGATCGCGAGCAACAGAACTCCGACCACAAACTCGGGCACCGACGACAGAGCAACACCTACGTTCACGATGACCCTGTCGATGAGAGTGTCCTTCTTGTAGGCCGCGACGACGCCTCCAAGGATCGAGAGAGGAAGAAGCAGTAGCAGCGAGAAGCCAACGAGCTTCATCGAGTTCCACAGTGCCCCGCGCACGAGGCTGATCACCGTTTGGGACTGGTTTCGAAAGGCGTTGCCAAAATCGAGCGTGAAGAGTTGGCGAAACGAGTCCACTAGCTGTTCAGGGATCGATTTATCGAGTCCTAGCGATTCAGTGACCGCTGCCAAACGCTCGGCCGAGGCCGTGCCACCTGCAATCTGGCGTGCTGGATCGCCAGGGGCCACGTTGGGAA
>CAZHUR010000012.1:7404-17048 GCA_964535395.1 uncultured Acidimicrobiales bacterium | reverse complement strand
GCGCAGAGTCATTCCAGTGGAAGTCGAAAGCCACGACGGAGTACGCAGAGGTTCCTTCTGGTGGATCACCGTCGATGAACGACCGTTGCTGGAGGTCCCAGGTGGTTGCGACCACCTCAGGCTCTGCATCTCCGATCGTTCGAAGAATCCGATAACCGTGAAGTGCGAAGTTCTCGGTCGGTTCGTTCCATGCCAACAACACCGATCCGTTGGATTCTTCAACGGTCAATTCAACCTGTGCCGGTGGCTCCTCGTCGGTGACGGCCGCTGTTGCATGCCAACCAGTCGACAGCACCTCTCCGTCGTCACCCAGTCCGCGCACGCCATACCAATAGAGCTCACCCGCGGCCACGTCTTCGTCGAGAAACACCCCGCTGTCTTCGCCACTGTGAAGCCGGTTGTCGGCGGTCATCATCGACGCAGCGGGCGGCACTTCATCGGTACGGATCAACCGATGAACCTGGTAATCGGCTGCTCCCGCAGGTGCCGACCACACAAGCTCGATGCTTGAATCGGTCATCGAACGACGCGAGATCCACGCCGAGGTTGGATCATTGGTCACCGCAACGACGTTCTCGTCAGCAGCCTCCAACGGAGGAGGTGCAGCGGCATTCTCCTGCGCCCCATCCTCTTGAAGGTCTTCTTCCTCAGCCTCTTCGTCCTGCGTCTCTTGTTCTTGGACCTCTTCGTCGAGCGCCGGAGGAGGGTCAGCAGCGACCTCGGGCGCTGCCACGCTCGAACCGCTGCACGCAGCCAAAAAGAGTAGTGCGAAGAGAAGCGAGCGGCGGCGTGCGAACATCTCTCCAGCGTAGATCCGAACTCAACCCATTGGGTATAGGGCCAATTGCGCGGGGCTGCGTTTCTGCTCTACAAGATTTCCCTGCGACAATAGGGTCATGAATTCAATCGCTATAGCTACCTGGTCCGAAATTGCCGACCGTCAACCCGTCGGCGCAACAGTGGGCAAGGTCGAGCTAGTAATCGTCCGTTTCGATGATGAGCACTCGGTCATGTACGGCCGCTGTCAGCACCGCGGTGTCCTCATGGCCGACGGTCACATCTCAGGTGAAGACATCATCTGTGGTGTGCACGGCTGGGACTACCAATTCAGATCCGGCATCAGTGCCTACAACAGCGCCGAGCGCCTCCACAAGTTTTCGAGCTGGGTCGAGGATGGACAGCTCTTCGTCGACGCCGACGAGATTGCCGAGTGGGAAGTTCAGAACCCACAAGACGGGTACGACCTCGACTCGTACCAAGGCCGGTTCCAAGACCCGCACGGGACACCTGACGAACCTCACGTCGACCTCATCCGAAAGCTCGCCACCGAAGGACTATCGAAGGTCGGCGATCACGGACCTGTCGTTGCGATGGGCGTGCCAGGCCAACTGCTCCCGCAATGGGATGACATCCAGATGGTTACAGCCCAGCTCGCCCGCCGCCCGCGCTTCGACCATGACCCTGTGTCGACAACTACCGTCATTGGTCCAAACGCCAAGAAACCGGTAGAGCTGAAGATCCCACTGTTTGTGAGCGACATGAGCTTCGGGTCGCTTAGCGAGCCTGCGAAGGTATCGCTAGCGCGAGGCGCCGAATTGGCGGGTACCGCAATCTGTTCAGGTGAAGGCGGCATGCTTCCCGAAGAGCGCGCCGAAAACAGCCGCTACTTCTACGAACTCGCTAGCGGGAAATTCGGTTGGCATCTCGACAAAGTCGCCGACGTTGCAGCCTTCCACTTCAAGTTTGGCCAGGGCGCAAAGACTGGCACCGGCGGCCACCTTCCCGGCAAGAAGGTCAAGGGCAAGATCGCAACAGCACGCGAGCTGCCCGAAGGAACAGAGGCAATCTCTCCTGCAACCTTCACCGACCTCACGACCCCGGAGGATTTTCGCGAAGTCGCGGCCCAGGTCCGTGAGACCTCAGGTGGCATCCCGATCGGCGCCAAACTCTCGGCGCAACACATCGAAGACGATATTGATGCCGCAATCGACATTGGCGTGGACTACATCATTCTCGACGGTCGAGGAGGCGGCACTGGCGCTGCGCCGAAGATCTTCCGAGATCACATCTCAGTTCCAACGATTCCTGCCCTAGCGCGGGCTCGCCGCCACCTCGATTCTTTGGACTCGAAGGTCACCCTCATCGCAACGGGTGGACTACGAACGCACACAGACTTCGTCAAGGCAATGGCGCTTGGAGCCGACGCAATCGCGTTGTCGAACGCACCGATGCAAGCCATTGGTTGCATTGGTATGCGGGCCTGCAACACCGACAATTGCCCGGTCGGCATCGCGACACAGAAGGAAGACCTGACCGCTCGACTCGTCATCGACGATGCTGCTGAGCGACTAGCCAGATGGTTCGAAGCTTCGGTGGAACTCATGAAAGTTCTCGCCCGAGCGATGGGCCACTCCAGCCTTGCCGACCTCGAACTCAGAGACCTCACCACGTTCGATCGCGAGCTCTCTCATCTGGCTGGCATTGCCTACGGCGGGGTTCACGGGAATTAACAGAGTCGAAGATTTGTATACCATTGCAACATGGAGACACCGGTCACAAGCAAGCCAGTACCAAAGAAGCGAGTTCTTACCGGCACCGCGCTCGCCGTTATTCTCGGCGCAGCGAGCTTCGGCGTTCTCCAAGTAACAGCAGCTGACGAAGCCGAGCGACGCATCGATGAAACAGGCGAAACCGCCTCCCAAGAGTGCGTTGACGGTGTTGCAGAGATCGCTGACGAGCAGGCTGAGCTATTTAGCGAACTCGGCCCAGATGCACCGCAATTCGACTTCCGCTTCCCCGAGGCCTGCTTTGACTAGCTCTTAGCAAGCCCCTGGGTCTTTTGACCTAGAAAGTGGGTCGGGCGGACCTACCGAAAGAGAGATATGAAAACTTTCCTCAATAAGCCCGGGATCTCGCTTCTCGTGGTCGGCGTTGTGTTGGCATTCATCGTTCGACCATTAGTCGGCGGTCTCTGGGTAGTTGGCGGCGTGTTAAGTCCTTTGGCATTCGGCGTCGGCGTCGTTGCGATCGTTGGCGGCGTCTACCTGCTTATTCGCAGCAAGCTCGGACCGGCATAGTTCCGCAATGGCCGACGACGACAAGAAAAAGCCTGCACCTAAAAAGAAGAAGGCAGCTGCCAAGAAGAAGGCTGCACCGAAAAAGAAGGCAGCAGCTAAGAAGGCTGCGCCGAAGTCCAAGCCACAGGACAAGACAATCAACTCGCCTCTCGACCTTCATCCGTCTGGACGTCTCATCCTCAAAGACATCGATCCTCGAGCGTGGGAGCATCCAACCGATCGCGCTGCGCTCGGAGCACTGAAGCAGATCCCTGGATTCGATGGATTGCTGCGCAAGTTCGTGGGCATGTTCGGAGAGAAGAACATCGCCACGATCTACACCGCCGACGCGGTTCGGATCGGACCTAAACAGTATCCCGACATTCACGACTCGCTCGTTCGGGTATGTGAGGTGCTCGACACCGAAGTACCTCCGCTCTACATTTCTCAAACGCCAATGGTCAACGCTGGAGCGGTTGGCATGGACAACCCATTCATCGTCTTGAACTCAAGCCTGATCGAGTTGGCCTCACCCGAAGAGGTTGAGGTAGTTCTCGGCCACGAGGTTGGCCACATCATGAGCGAGCACGCCCTCTACCGAACGCTGCTGTTCCTGTTGCTCGCAATGTCGAGCCGGGTCGCACCGGTTGTTGGCCAGGCGGCGCTTCCGATCATGTACGCACTGCTCGAATGGAGCCGCAAGGCCGAAATCAGCTGTGACCGTGCCGGACTGCTGGCAGTCCAGAACCTCGAATCAGCTCAAGGCCTGCACGCTGTCATGGCCGGCGGCATCCGCGGACGTCACGACGAACTCAACGTTGAGGCCTTCGTCGAACAAGCCGACGAGTACCGCGACCTTCAAGGGCTCGCAGCGTACTACCGACTGATGGCCACCCTCGGTCGCTCGCACGACTTCCCGGTCATCAGGGTCGCAGAGCTTCGAAACTGGCACGAGTCAGGTGAGTACGAAGCGATCCTCCAGGGCACCTACGCCAAAGAGGGCGACGACTTCAGCGTTGCCGCAGACTGGGTAGCTACCGGAAAGAACTTCTCGAAGAAGGCTGGTCAGGTATTCGAAGACAGCGATCGCTACGTCAACGATGCTCTCAACAACTTTATGAACAGCGCTAAAAAGCTCTGGGACGACGCCTAGTCATACGGGCGACCGTCCAGCTCTGGAAACGATCGGAGCTATTGAGCGCTTAGCACGATGTCTGGAAACGCGGTGAGAGCCGCGAACCAGAAGGATGCACGCGTCGCCACGAGTTCACCATCGGAAGTCACGATCGCTGCAAGGCCATCGGTTGTGACTTCGACCTCTACCCCACCAACGGTGTCGGTGAAGCTACGAGCTGGCTCTGGAACCCAAGCGACGGTCTCGTCTTCGATCGTTGCGAACACCACGGGAGTCGAGGACGCCAGACGGTCGTCGCTAAGCGTGTCACTGCGGAGCGGGAATGGGGTGCGGCCACTATCGAGCACCTGATCGTATGTTCCGAAAGAACTCGGGTCATAGAAGCGGCCTGGCAGCTGCGACAGCACCGCAGTATCGGGGTTTTGCTCAACCCAGCTTCCCCATCTGGCCAGCTGAGAAGGCAGTACTTCAAGAGACTGTTCGGTCAGTTCACCAACGACTGCCGAACCAGCGACCTGCCACCAATACGAGCCGGTTTCGCGGTCGACCATCACCATGTCGTTGTCGAGCAACGCGCTCGTGTTCGAGAACGACAACTCTTCGCCGTTGAGCACACGGTCATACACCACGCCGCTGCCGCAAAGCGGGCAGTAGCTGATCAGCACCGGTTGACCGCCGAGTTCGTCGTTTACGATCTCGTGGCTGTTGAGAATCCGAACCGGATACGCCCACGCTCCACCTTCAGGGTCGACGTAGCCCAAAATGACTTCCTCATCAAGCAACCAATCGGCAGACTCTGCCGACTCGTACTCGGGGGCGTCGATTGGCGCAATGGCGTCGAAGAGGCGTTCGATTGTGGCGTCATCGGCTTCGGCTAGCGTGACCGAACCGCCGTCGAAGGTATCGAACACGATGTCGGCGAGTTCGACGCTCGCCACCGTGCGGTCGACTTCTGGTGTCTGGTCAGGGGAGGTCAATGCGAGCGGACGCGTTGCTCCAACAAGACTCTCGGCTGCTGATTCGCCCCCTGCATCACTGGAAGAGACCGATGTATCGGCCCCGCATGCGGCGGCGATCAGCCCGAGCAGGAGCAAGAGACCGGCCAGTTTTCTCGACATCACGTACTCCTCAACCCGCGAAGCGCCCAACTTCTTCCGTTGGCGCTACGTTGCTCACATGAATCTTGAGCCGTGCCCATCCTCTCCCAACTGCGTGTCGACCCAAGCCGACCCAACCGACCCAGCACACTATATTGAGCCAGTGCCGTACCAAGGCGAGGCCTCGGCCGCCTTAGCAGCGATCGAAGACGCGGTCACGAGCAATGGTGGGTCGGTCAAAGCAGTTCGCGACACCGGGCTCGATGCCCTGTTCGTCACCGGTTTGCTGAAGTTCAAAGACGACGTCTCGTTCGAAGTCGATGATGACGCGAAGCTCATTCACTTCCGCAGCGCCTCGCGCGTCGGACACAGCGATCTCGGGGCGAACCGCAAGCGCATGGAGTCCCTGCTACCAAAAATTCTCGCCCGCCTGGGCTAACCGTCGAGAGCGCGTTCGGCTCCCGGGAATGGTGTATCGCCAACCTCTGCCTGCAACGAACTCAACCGTGCCCGAAGCGCTTCCCGCACTTCGACGTACCCGGGATCGTCGATCACGTTGTTGACTTCGAATGGATCTGCAACCAAGTCGAATAGCTCCCACTCGACAGCATCGGCCGGGCCATTCGCACCGGGCTGACCGAGCGGGTCGTTGTAGTAACAGATGAGCTTGTGGGTCGATGTTCGAACCCCATAATGAGCAGGACACAGGTGAGCTCCATCGCGATGCATCCAATAGCGGTAGTACATTGCATCGGGCCAGTCAGCTGGCGTTTCACCAACGAGCACCGGGACGAACGAGCGTCCCTGCAGCCCGTCGGGAATTGCCACGCTGGCCAAGTCGAGAAGCGTTGGAGCGAAATCGACGTTCGTAACGATCGAGTCGCTCACCGAGCCCGCCGGGATCCGGCCTGGATATCTGATCAATAACGGCATTCGTAGCGACTGCTCATACATCAGGCGCTTATCAAACCAGCCATGATCACCCAAGAAGAACCCCTGGTCGGAGGTGTAGACGACGATCGTGTTGTCGGCGAGGCCACGCTCCTCGAGGTAGTCGAGTATGCGACCCACGTTCTCGTCGATCGCGTCGACGACCCGTAAATAGTCCTTGATATAGCGCTGGTATCGCCACGAGACCTCTTCTTTGAGGCTTAACCCGTCTGGCACGACGGTCTTCAGATCGACGATCGGGTCTAAGTCCATCATGCGCATTTGCACGGCTTGGACCACTTCAGCTCTGCCAACGAGGTCGTCGCGAAAGGTCTCCGGTTCGGGTATCTCGACATCGTCGTAGCGAGTGAAGTGACGTGGCGCGGGCTCCCACGATCGATGTGGAGCCTTGTGATGACAGAAGAGCGCAAACGGTCGATCCGAGTGCTGCTGGCGATGCTCTTCAATGAACTCGATGCAGTCGTCGGTAATGAGGTCGGTGACATAGCCACCCCGTTCGAGCACCCTTCCCCCCGCTTCGAGCATCACTGGATTGTGGTAGTGCCCCTGGCCTGGGAGCACTCTCCAGAAGTCAAAGCCGGACGGATCTGCGCCAGGTCCGTGGCCCAAGTGCCATTTGCCGATCATCGCTGTCGAATACCCTGACCCTTGCAACTCTTTAGCGAGGTTCCATTGCGTGTTGTCCAACGGTGTGTCGAGTGTGGTGACGCCGTTGACATGGTTGTAGGTGCCGGTCAAGATCGCGGCTCGGCTCGGCGCACAGATCGAGTTCGTACAAAAGGCCGAGTCCAGCCGCATGCCGCTTTTTGCCAGCCGGTCAAGGTTCGGAGTCTCGTTAATACGACTGCCATAGGTGGAAATGGCGTGCGCTGCATGATCGTCACTCATGATGAAGATGACGTTCGGCTGATCAGTCACCAACGAGCCTGTGGATCAGCTGTTCGAGTTCGCTCGCTGACGACGCAAAGTTCTGGGCGCCCGCCGCCGCGAGCTTTTCGAGGCTCGACGGACGAATGTGCGAGCCAGCGGTGAAGGCAATGACTTCCATTCCCGCAGCGAGCGCTCCCTGAACGCCAAATGGGCTGTCCTCGATGACGATGCACTCGGCGGGTTCGAAGCCCATCTGCGACGCGGCGTACAAGACCAGATCTGGAGCGGGCTTGCCGTTCTCGACCGATACGGCCGAGAAGATCGCGTCGGCATCAAACCTTGTCATCAACCCCGTCAGACTCAGTGAGTGAGCAATACGATCTGGGGTGCCGCTCGACGCCACACACCGAGCCAGCGTGCTGTTGTCTAAAACCGTCGATATGCCAGCTACCTCGGTCAGGTTGGTCTCGAACTCTGCCGCTGTTTCAGTCCGAATGCGTTCTTGGAAGCCATCGGGGACTGGACGCCCGAAACGTTCCTCGAGCAGAGCGAACACCGACGAATTGCTCAGGCCAATGAATGCATCACCAATCTCGTCCTCGGTCATTGCCATGTCCACTTCGGCGAGCAGACGCGCTTCGGTCCGGACGGCCAGGATCTCACTATCGACGAGGACACCGTCATTATCAAAGATCAACAGCATTAGAACAGTCTCGCTGCTGCGGCGGCACCTGCACGCGATGCTGCGTTCCGATCGCGGCGCGCGCCATGTTCTGATTCGCTCGGAGCAATGACCACCGCAGCTCTCCCAGGTTGAGCCCATGGACGGAGTTCTTCCATGAGCTGAGATCGATGAAAATTGCTGACCACCGAACCACCCGAGGCCGGAATCATCGGCGAGATCACGACGACGACCGGGCATTCTTTCGGGTCGACCAGATCGACGTTGTTTGCCGAATGGACGGCGCCGTCGGCTCGCAGTTTCCCTTGAACCCGGATCGGAGCGTTCTGATACGGGATTGCCGCCGATGCCCGCACGATCGATTCGGCTTCGTTGGGGTAGTCGACCAGTCGATACTCCTGACGCAAGCCCCAGGTGTGCTCAATCGTGACGATCACAACACCAGGATGGTACGGACCGGGCGCGACGTCGTACAGCGCCTCGTCACGCTCTGGCGGTGCGAGTAAAGCAAAGGCGTGTCCTCCAAGAACGCGGGCAACTCGGATTACTCGTGTGCCGAGGGTTGCCCGAAAATCTGCGACATTGTTGAGGCTTCGAAGTGACTCGACCACCGCCGCCTGGCCATCTTGTGGCCCGCTGGGAGGCTCGAAGTGGGCAGCGACGAACGCACCCGCTGAGGTTCCTACGATGCTCTTTGCAGCGGACGGCTCGAATCCAATCCGCTCTCGAAGCACATCGAGTGCCGCCGAAATGAACGCACTTCCCGTCGGCCCACCCGCACCGACGACCAGGCCAAAACCGTCTCCAGAAACACTCACGTCCACAGCATGGTGCCATTTCCACAGAAATTCCACACCGCTATCCACTTGTTCCACACAGGCAACACTCTGCACACTGTAAACACGAACAACACGACGAACCACAAAAGGGGCACGAGATGGCTGCATTCACAATCGAACTATCGAATGAACGAACCGAAGAGGTCTACGACGTGGATGCCTACCAACAGGAGGGCCCGCTCACCACGTTCTTCTCGGTGGACTCGCAACGCTCGGTTATCGACTGCTGGTCGACGCGCGTGGCGTCGTTTCGTACCGCTGACATCGTCACGGTGCGTCGTTTCTAGAACGCTCGGTAAAATTTGTTGCTCAGAATTTTGTGCCCGATACGACGTGAAGAAAATCCTGTGCCAAGACTAGAGAATGCTCCGATCCGGAATGCTCCTCATTGCCACACCCGGCATGCATGACGTGACTTTCGATCGCACTGTCATCTTTCTTTTGGAACACGATGAGTCGAGTTCTATGGGCTTGGTCCTCAACCGCCCTAGCGACATGCTCGTGAGCGACGCGATCCCACAGCTGGATCTCACCACTCGTCCCGAGCGTCTCTTTATCGGTGGCCCCGTCGAACAAGGCACTGCGTTGATTCTTGCCGAACCGATCGATCCGGCCGCACCAGACATGTACTTGATGAACAACGGTATTGGCCTTCTCGACCTTGGAACTGAGCCAGCGACAATCACTGGCCTGGAGCGAGCCCGCGCATTTAGCGGTTACGCAGGATGGGGCCCTCGCCAACTCGAATCTGAACTACGGGGCGGTGCGTGGATTCTCGGCGAATGCGAGAGCAGCGACCTGTGGGACCAGGACCATCAACAGCTCTGGGCGCGAGCGATTGCCCGACAAGGCAACATGTCAGCATTTCTGTCTCACTACCCCGGCCAACCCTGGCTGAACTGATTTCCTTAAGTCGATAGCGACTCCGTCGCGATTTTATCGACTACAGAAATCAGTCTCCGTCCCCTTCGGGGATCGTTCATTCGCCACGAAGGCTGAACGCCAGAGGCGCTC
>CAZHUR010000012.1:0-7304 GCA_964535395.1 uncultured Acidimicrobiales bacterium | reverse complement strand
ATCTCCCAGAGGACTTTTTCTAGGGCACTTTGGGCTGTGACGCTCGAATACCCGAGCGGATGCTCCGTGGTGACACAGCTCGGCACTGGGTTTAGCACGGTCCACGGCGTCGGATGACAGAACTGCACCACACTCAGGCGTTCTCCGGGCTCGTCGGGATCAGCGATTACTCGATGACGGCCCGGCATGATCGTTCCGTTGGTAAGCCGTTCGAGCATGAGCCCGGTGTTTATCACCATGTGGCCGTCCGGCGGAATGGCATCGACCCACGCGTCATCGATCAGAACCTGTAAACCCCGCTTGGTCGCCCGAGGTAATGCGGTAATGAGGTTGATGTCGTCGTGGGCGCCCGCCCAAATGTGCTCACCGCTGGGAGCATCCTCCATCGACGGGTATCGAATCGCCCGTGTCAGCGTTGGGCCGTCGGTGAGCATCTCGTCGAAGAAGTCTTCACGACACCCAATACCCAGAGCAATGATCCGCAGGAAACGACGCTGAATGTCGGCCACGCGTCCATGGAAGTCCAACAACACCTCGGTGATGCCTGCGACGGTCTCCTCGGGGAGAACCGGGTCGTTATAGTGGCCGACCGAACGAAGGGGATGGTTCTCGGGCAGGGGTGCCCGCCAGTTCAACATTTCTTTCCAGTCCGCAACGTCGGACGACGCTGCGGTCTCGACCAGAAGGCCCGTGTACCCAGTCTGTCCGTGGCTCTCAGGGCGCACGTACTTGGTCTTCTCCTCGGTGCCGGAGGCAAAGAACTCGCCGAGCATTCCATACGCCTCGTCGAGAAAGGCTTCGCTCAGATCGTGAGCGGTGAAGACAAAGCCGTTCTTTAGGCTCGTGATGACACCGTCAACGACCGCAGCGCGTTCAGACTCGGTTCCGGTTTCGAAAGCGACGAGATCAACGTCGAGAATCATGCTCATGGTCCAAAGAGTATCGCCGTGCGTAGACTCTCGGCATGACTTCGGGCGAGACACGTAAGTACGACATCATCCTGTTCGGAGCCACCGGCTTTGTGGGCCAAATCATGTGCTCCTATCTGGCACAACGACACCAAACGGGATCGCTCCGTTGGGCAATCGCTGGACGTAATGCCCATAAGTTGGCATCGGTTGCTCTGGACCTTGACCTCTCGGTCGACCAGATCGTCGCCGACTCCTCCGATATCGACGCACTGGCGAGCATGGCCAAGTCAACAAAGGTGATCATCTCGACCGTCGGGCCCTATTCGCTCTACGGCAGCGAACTCGTCGAGGCGGCGGTCAACGCTGGAACCGACTACTGCGATCTCACCGGTGAACCCCAGTGGATGCAACTGATGATCGATGCTCACGAACAGACCGCCATAACCACCGGGGCACGAATCATCCATGCATGCGGTTTCGACTCGATCCCGTCCGATCTTGGCGTGTTCTACACCCAACAGATGGCCCAAGAAGTTCTGGGCGAACACTGCAACCAAATCTCGATGCGGGTGAAAGCCATGAAGGGCGGCGCGAGTGGAGGCACGATCGCCTCGATGCTCGCGACCTTCGAGCAATCCGCTCATGAGCCCGAAGTGCGCCGCTCCCTTACCAACCCGTACTCACTCGCTCCAACAGGGATGCGTTCGGGCATCCGTCAGCCAAGCGTGAAGGTCCCGATGCGCGATGAGGCTTCGGGTCGCTGGGTTGCTCCGTTCGTCATGGCACCTGTCAACTCTCAGGTCGTTCAGCGCAGCCATGCACTTCTAGGTCGTCCGTGGGGTAACGACTTTCTTTACGACGAAGCGGTCATCACCGGCGACGGCCCTCAAGGCGCCGTTCGCGCTGGAGCGTTGTCTGCTGGTTTGGGCGGCGCTATGGCAGCTTTTGCGATAGGCCCGGTGCGAGACCTCCTCGCAGACAAAGTGTTGCCCAAGCCCGGAGAAGGCCCAACCCCTGAACAACAAGAGAAGGGCTTCTTCGACCTTCGGTTCTATGGCACTACCCCAGAGGGACAGCACATCGTCACCAAGGTGACCGGAGACCGCGACCCCGGCTATGGGTCGACAGCAAAGATGTTAAGCGAGACCGCAGTGACGCTCCTGAGCCAGGATCCCGCCGACACCCCAGGCGGCTTTTGGACGCCCGCTACAGGTCTTGGCCAGAAACTGATCGACCAACTACAGGCCTACGCAGGACTCACATTTACCGTCGACGGCTGACGCACTGGAGCCAAACCAGCTTCTGCTCGAGCGTCGAAGACACGCTTGCGCTGTAGATAGGCATCGACTTCTGCACCGAGCAGCACCGCGAGCGCCAAGTAGTTCAACCATGTCAGCACGATGATGATCGTCGCGAGCGTTCCGTAGGTTTCACCCGCGCTACTCAAGTTGGCACTGACCCACGCGAACGCCGCCGACAAGACCAACATCAAGACCGTACCGACCACGCCGCCCATGCTGATCAGTGGGGCCTTCCCACCCGGTACCAGTTCACCAGTCCGTGAATCGTCCGGAGAAGGTCCAAATCGGTAGAAGATCGATAGACCGAATATGACGATCAGCCCAAGCCCGACAAATCGGCCGATGTTGATAACCACCGAGACCGCCGAATTCTCGATGAAGTTCGATACGAGCAGCGGAACCACCGACATCGCAAACACCATCGCGGCAACCAGAACGAGGGCCCCGAGCATCAACAGGACTGCGGTGCCCCGCTTCACGAAAAAATTGCGCGATTCGTGGCGGTCGTAGACCGCATTCAGGCCTTCCATAAACTGGCCCATCGCTCCCGATGCACTCCAGACCGATGCTGCAATACCCACCACTGCGGCGATTCCAGCAGCGCCGGAGTTATCAGCGATATTGCGAATCTGAGCGACAAGAAACTCTCTGGTCTCGTCAGGCGCTGCTTCGAGCGCGGCCTCCGCTTCGGTTACCAGCACCTGTGGATCGGCGACCAACCCCGTAATGGCCACCGCTGCACCGAGAGCTGGGATGAGAGCGATAAACGCCCAGAAAGCAACGCCGGCAGAAACGATTGAGATTCTGTGCTGCTTCTTCTTGGCGAGCACGTCCTTTAACATGCTCGGCGGCGCTGCTGGTTCGGGGGTCTTTGATTTCGCCACGAGTTCACCGTTCTTTCGTGTTCGTGCGACTACCGTCTCGGGCAATGGAGCCTTTTGTATTCGGAGTCGATCTTGATGGGGTCTGCGGTGACTATACGCCAGCATTCCGCACCGTTGCAGCACGGGAATTGGGAGTTAGCGAAGAGGATCTTCCGCTCGAACGCTCGTGGGACTTCCGCGAGTGGGACCTCGAGCGCGCTGGAGGCTTTGAACGCCTCCACTCGCTCGCCGTGTCCCAAGACCGCATCTTTGCCACGATGCCGCCCATCGAAGGGGTCACCGATGCCCTCTGGCGGCTGTCAGATGCGGGCATCCACATCCGTGTGATCACCCACCGCTTGTACGTCAACTGGGGCCACGCGTCAGCCGTGGCTGACACTGTTGGATGGCTTGACAAACACCGCATCCCCTACCGCGATATCTGCTTTCTCGGCAATAAACCCGATGTCGGGGCCGACGTCTACATCGACGATGGGCCTCACAACATCATTCAGTTGCGTGCTGCCGGCTTTAACGCAATCGTCTTCGACCAGCCCTACAACCAAGACCTCGATGGTCCGCGCGTCAAAGACTGGGCCGAACTCGAGGAGATGGTCGTTGAATTAGCCGCTGACAGGCTCGGATCGATGCAGCCCCAACTGCCCGGCGTCGACGCCGGAGCCGATCGGATCGATAGAAACCAATCCGAGGGCTAACAAACCCTGACCGCTTCTAGCGGTGAGCGAGCTTGGCTCGTGCCGGGTCGAGGTCGTTCGGGTTCGTAACGCCGATCCACTCTTCTGCGGAGACCGGTACCTTTACGGCCAGTTCACCCTCGTGACGGAGTCGGTCGACAACATCGGGGAGCAGATACTCCTTCTTTGGCTCTTCAGAAAACGCTGCGAAGAACTCTTCCCATTGCGAACTCAAGTGACCAAACAGCGAGTTGCTAAACGCGAACATGTTCATCGACACCATCGTGTCGTCAGCGAGCTCACCAACCGGATCCTCGGAACGAATGACCCCGTCGTCGGCGCGTGCAATACCGTGGGTTTCGGTGATCGATACGAGTGCACCACCCCCGACTGCGGTCACACCCCGAGAGACCGAACCTTCTTGTGGAAGGGTCTTGGCCAACTGGAATGCAACGAGCGCTGCGGTCTTGTCGTCAGCACCATCGAGCGCATCTGCTGCGAGCTTGAACGAGCTTGGCCCGTAGTAGTCATCCGCGTTCACAACGATAAAGCCCCCATGGACAACGTCCTTGGTTGCGAGCACAGCGTGTGCAGTTCCCCACGGCTTATCTCGCTGAACTCCAAACTCGTCCTGGCGAACAAACACAAAACCGTCGAGAGAACCGTATTGCCGCTCGAGGTGAGCCTTCACGTCATCTTCGATGTCGGTGCGAATGATCAACACGACCTGGTTGCAACCCGCCGCACGGCCATCCTTGATGGCAAAATCCAAGAACGCTTCGCCATTGGGGCCGACTTCGACCAACTGCTTTGTTCCGCCGAAGCGGCTTCCAAGTCCAGCGGCCATGATCACAAGAGAAAGATCCATCCCAACAATTTAACCGCCTACCCTGTGGGTCAATGACAATCGACGCATTCTTTAGCGATCTCGACGGAACCTTTTGGTCTCCAACGACCGAGATTCATCAGAACAGCCTTGCGGTCGTCGATCGGCTCGACTCCCACGGCATCCCATTCCTGGTGGCAACCGGGCGCCGCGCTCTGGGTTCGTACCACGGTCTGGCCCCGTACGGACTTGGAGACCGTCCCTCAATCCTCATGAACGGTGCAATAGTCCGCGCTCGTTTGGACGGACCCACGACGAGTGTCGTGAGTATCGAGAACCCCCTACCGGTGCTCGAAGCGTTCCATGGCAGCGGGATCGAACCAGCGCTGTACATCGACCATCCAACCCATGACATGATCGTCGGCCCAAATACCGCCGCCGGCGATGTCTACCTCAACACCACCATCGGCTTCGAACGAGTTTCCGATCTGAGTACCGTTCTCGATACGT
The DNA here is from genome assembly GCA_964535395.1 of uncultured Acidimicrobiales bacterium. Lineage (GTDB taxonomy): Bacteria > Actinomycetota > Acidimicrobiia > Acidimicrobiales > SHLQ01 > SHLQ01. The sequence goes on along the minus strand of CAZHUR010000012.1, from coordinate 2,198 downwards.
CAACCGTTGTTGGCTTTGGAGCGTTCGGATTCGGCTACGACCTCCTCAAGCCAATTGCAGATGCGATCAACGAGTCGCACGAGGCCTCGGCGGTCATTGGTGTGTCACATATCGAAGGCGGTTACGGCATCATGATTCAGCCGGTCGATATCGACAAGGCCGTCGGGATGCGGACGTGGTGCGAGGCAAATGACATCGATCCCACCAACGTCGCGGCGATCGGTGATGGGCATAACGACATTGAGATGCTCGAGGCCGCAGCGATCGCAATCGTCCCCGACAACGCTCATGGAGACATCCTCGCGATCGCAGATGCCGTCATTGCACCCAACGAAGATGGTGGTTGGGAAGAGATTCCCCGCATCCTTGGGTTAGCTTGATCGTCATGAGCAGCGATACCTCCAGCACAATGAATATTGGAGCCACCGGGAAGATTGGATTCATCGGTCTTGGAGCGATGGGATTTCCTATGGCTGGTCACCTCGTACACGCCGGCCATGACGTGTCGGTTTTCAACCGAACATCCGAGGTCGCAGAACGCTTCTGTGCCGAACACCCCAAAGCCACGCTTGCGAGCAGCCCGCGCGAGGCCTCTGAAGGTGTAGATGTTGCGATATTGATCGTCGGCAACGACGACAGCGTCCGATCGGTGGCCTTTGGCCCAGATGGGGCACTCGCTGCCATGGGCGAAGGCTCGATCCTCATCGACCACACGACCGTGTCTGCCACCGTCGCTGACGAACTCGCTGCCGCCGGTGCGCAGCGGGGCGTCGCCACTCTTGATGCTCCGGTCTCCGGTGGCGAAGCCGGTGCTCAGAACGGTGTTCTCACCATCATGTGCGGAGGCGAGGAGTCAACGTTCGCAATCGCTGAGCCAATCATGGCTAGCTACTCAAAGACGCGCACCCTAATCGGCCCGACCGGCAGCGGTCAGCGCACAAAAATGATCAACCAGATTGCGATAGCGGGCCTGCTTCAAGGACTCTCAGAAGCCCTAAACTTTGGTGTGCAATCCGGACTCGATATGGACAAGGTTCTTGCGACAATCTCCGACGGCGCAGCCGGATCGTGGCAGATGTCCAACCGAGGCTCAACAATGGTCGAGAACTCCTTTGACTTTGGTTTCGCGCTCGAATGGATGATCAAAGATCTCGGAATTGCACTAGCCGAAGCAGAACGACTCGGTGTTCCAACACCCATTACCAACCAGGTCTCCGACTTCTACAAGGAACTCGCAGAGAGCGGCGATGCTCGAAGCGACACCTCGGCGCTCATCAAGCTCCTCCAGAAGTAGACCCTACGAAACATCTAGACCCAGGAATTGCTCATGACCTCCTCAAACCACTTCGAACTGCTCATCATTGGCTCAGGATCAGGAAACTCGATTCTGACCCCTGACTTCGACGACACCAAGGTAGCGATCGTCGAGCGCGGCCCCTTCGGTGGCACGTGTCTCAACGTTGGTTGTATCCCGTCCAAAATGTTCGTGTATGCAGCTGATATGGCGTACCACGCTCAAGTCGATGGCCCCCGCCTGGGAGTTCATACGAGCTTCGACGGCGTCGACTGGCCAGCAATCCGAGATCGAGTCTTCGGCCGGATCGACCCTATAGCCGAAGGCGGCGAGAAATATCGGGCCGAAGAACTCGAGAACGTCACCGTCTTTAAGGGATCTGGGCGTTTCGTGGGCGATAAGACCCTCGAGGTTTCACTCAACGCTGGTGGAACCGAGACCGTCACCGCCGATCGCATCGTTCTCGCAGCCGGCGCCCGAGTGTGGGCACCTCCCGTTATTGCAGACTCGGGAGTGAACTACCACACGTCCGACACGATCATGCGCCTTGATGAGCTTCCTGAACACCTGATCGTGATCGGCGGCGGTTACATCGGAGCTGAACTCGGTAACGTATTTGGATCATTCGGCAGCCAGCTCACCATCATCAACCGGTCCAACCAACTTCTGCGTTTCGAGGATCCCGAGATTTCACGGCGATTCACAGAGGCTTACGACGCGAGATTCGATCTCAAGCTCGGCAGTAAAATCATCAGCCTCAGCGAGAATGAGAATACCGTTTCGGTGACCATCGAACGCGATGGGGTCACCGAAACCGTGACCGGAGACGAACTTCTCGTCGCCACTGCACGCAGGGCAAACGATGACGAACTCAACGGCGAAGCTACCGGCGCCTACCTGGACG
>CAZHUR010000011.1:11701-17275 GCA_964535395.1 uncultured Acidimicrobiales bacterium | reverse complement strand
CCATGACATACATCTGGGCATGGCCCGCACTCGGGTTGCCACCACTCGCAGAGATCTCTTCGAGGATCACCGAGGCTCCACCAAGGCTGAGCCCTCCCCCGCCGTACTCTTCAGGAATGAGCGACCCCAACCAACCCTGGGTCGTGAGCTCGGTGACGAACTCTTCGGGGTACGTCGACGGCTCGAGACTCCGCCAGTACTCGTTTCCGTATTTGTCGCACAGGCGACGAACCTCGGCGCGGATCACATCATGTTGTTCGTCGGACCGGTCGATCATTCTCAACCTGCCCAGAAGCCTGTTTGCTCTAGCGCCTCAACCGCGGTCTTCCCTGCGTCGTTTAAGTGCGCTTCCATTGCTTGTCGAGCACCGCTGCCGTCAGACCGCATGATCGCATCGAGGATCAATTGGTGGTCCGCAACCGCCTTGGGCATCCAACCTGGCGAGTCTCCGACAAAGCCCGCCGGTATTGAGCGTTCGAGGTGAGCCAGCAGCCATCGCGTCCGACCGGGAGCAACGCTGTTGATGAGCGCGTGAAAGTCATGGTTCAGCTGAGCTGCATCAGACATATCGGCCTTCACGAACTGGTCATGAATGTCCTTGAGCTTGTATTGCTGTTCAGTACTGAACTCGACCGCGGCCATTGCGGCTACGCGGCCTGCGACCAATCCGAAGAGTTGGTAATGGTCAATAACATCTTCACGACGGATTCGTGAAACGAACGCTCCTCGTCGCGGTGTGATGTCGACCAAGCCCTCTTGGCCGAGGATCACGAGAGCCTCACGAATTGGCGAACGGCTTACATCGAGATCGATCGCAATCTGCTCTTGGTCAACTTTGGCACCCGGTTGCATCTTTCCGCTCAGAATCTGGGCGCGCACGTGGGTCACAATCTCATCGGCGAGTCCACCCCTACGCGCGCTCATGTGATCGCTGCCGATCCAAGGTACGCGGCTTGAACGTAGGGATCTGCCTGTACTTCTTCAGGGGAACCGCTAGAGATGACCTGACCTTGATCGAACACGTAGATCCGATCCGAGATTCCGGTGATGAACGCGAGGTCGTGGTCGATCACGATCACGCCGGCGCCGACCGTCGCTGCCATGTGGCGGACCTGGTCGACCATGGTCACCGACTCTGCATCGCTCATACCGCTAGTCGGTTCGTCGAGGAGCATGAAGGTCGGCGACATCGCTGCGGCGCGGGCGAGTTCGAGGCGACGGGAGTTGCCGTAATCGAGTTCACGAGCACGCCGGTCGCGATGCTCCCACAAGCCCGCCTCAGCAATAAGTGCGTCGGTGTCTCGGAGTGTTCGGCCAGACCGGTGCTCTTGGGCAACCATTGCCGCGATCTCAACGTTCTCACGAACGGTCAACGAACCGAACAGTCGTAAGTTCTGGAAGGTACGGACGAGACCATTGCGTGCAAGCTTGTAGGCCGGCTCGGTCGTGACATCTTTGCCACCGATCGCAAAGGAACCCGTCATTGCGGGGACCATGCCCGTGATGACGTTGACAAAGGTGGTCTTTCCCGCGCCATTCGGGCCAATAATGCCCACGATCTCTCCACTTGATGCTTTGAGGCCAGCGTCGTGAAGAGCCCGAAAGCCCCCAAAGACCACACCAATACCCGAGACATCCAACAACACCGACTCCGCCTCCTCTACTTCGGGAAGCGCCGCTGGTTGTTCCTTACTGCCCCCGCCAAAACGACGATACAACGCCTGGTCGATCTCCCAATCATCGAGCAATCCAGTTGGCCGCCAGATCATAAATCCGAGCATCGAGACGCCGAGAAAAGCGGTTTGAAGGTTCTCGCGAAAGATCCAGTCGAGGGGTGCCTCGTCGAGTCCAATGCCGAAGAACTCAAAGCCATCTTGTCCAAGGCGACGAGTTAGCTCTCGGCCGATGGTCATCACGACGACACCAAGGACCGCTCCTGTCACACTGTTTCGGCCGCCTACGATCAACATGACCAGCGTCAGCAATGTGTAGTCGAAGAAGAAGTTGTCAGGAAGAATCGAGCCGGTCTCAAAAACTCGGAGCCCGGCGCCCACCGACACAACGAGGACCGAGATCAGCAACGCCGCCATCTGCTGGACGAGAGGGTTCACGCCCATTGCACGAGCAGCGAGGTTGTCTTCGCGCGCAGCTACCGCGAGGCGGCCACTACGGCTCGATGCGAACAAACGAGCAACCAGCAGTGCCGCGGCCAGGGCCAGAATGATCGGGGTCCGGCTGTCGAGCGCTCCGCCGATTCGGAACGACAATCCAGCTCGATCGCCGCCGGTCAGGTCAGGCCAGTTTCGAGCCACTTCGTGGGTAACGAACAGAAGCGCAAGCGTGATAACGGTTGCGGCGACTGCGCCGGACTCGGCTCCTGAACGCGCGAGACCAATTCCGATAACGAATGCAACAACGACCGTCACCAAGGCAGCGAGGCCCAGTGCGACCCATGGGTTCAGGCTGACTTCTGCCAGGCCGAATGGCGCGTCGGGAATGCGTCTGAGTTTCTCCTCGGGGCTGATGGCCAAGATCGCAAAGGCGTAGCCAGCAATCGCACCAAATCCAATGTGTCCAAACGACAGAATTCCAGTGTTACCGACATAGATCTGGATGCCGATGACGATGATGGCGTCGATCAGCATGATCGTCACAAGCCGTTCGGCTGCGCCGCTTCCCAGGATTGTCTGGTAGAGCAACCCTCCTCCCACGAGGATGCCGAAGAGCAGTAGTGCTCCAAGAACTGGTGCAGCGATATCGCGGTCCGTTCGCTGAAACATCAGACCCGCTCCGCGGTCGCGATGGTGACAATTCCACCGGGTCGGAAGATGAAGAAGACAGCGATCAAGACGAACACAACGCCCTCGGTGAGTTGCGCAATGCCTTCTGGCAGCTGTGAGCGCAGAAGCACCTCAGCGAGACCGAGGACGAACCCGCCAAGCACGGCTCCTCGAAGGCTTCCAAGGCCACCGATCAATGCAGCGAGCACACCACGCAACATGGGGTCGATGCCCGCACTAGGTGTCGTACTACCTGCACGCATGAGCCAGAACACCCCGGCGATGCCAGCTAGAAACCCGGAGAGTACAAACGCCCCGCGGATCACGCGGTTTGAATTGACACCCATCAACAGAGCCGTATCGAAATCTGCCGCGGCGGCTCGGAGCGCCAGGCCGAACATCGTTTTCTGTAGCAATAGGGTCGTGGCAATCAGTACGACGATGGTCACGGCAATGACGAGGACATCGAAGACTTCAACGGTTACCGAGCCAACATTGAACGTATTTGTAACCCACGATGGTCGGCTGAAGTTCTGCACGGATGCAGACACGTACAGGGTAAATAGCGCCGAGACCACAAAGTGCACGCCGAACGATGTCAAAAGCAGCGTGAAATCGGTAGCCCCACGCACCCGACTAAAAGCGAGACGTTCGATGATCAGTGATGTCCCTATCGACAAGACGAGGATGAGTGGGACAACGAGAGTCCAGTTCCAACCTTGACCAAGCGCCCAGAAAGCCCCGTAGCCAGACACGGTAATCATTTCGCCGTGAGCAAAGTTGAGTAGGTGCATCACACCAAAAATGACGGCGACGCCGAGGGCGAGCAGAGCATAGATGCTTCCCCGCCCGAGACCGTCCACGAGGTTTTGCAATAACTCGTTCACTCAGCAACCTCCGGGAGTGGAGAATCTGTGGCGTCACCGGGAGCCGAACTAATAAAACTGTCGAACAAGTCCTCGCGGTCGAGCAGCTCCTGGCCCGTCCCTTCCGCAACGATTTCGCCGCTTCGCAGGACGTATGCCCTATCCGACGCAGCGAGCATCCGGCTGGCATTTTGTTCAACGACGAGCACCGTGGTCCCGCGATCTTTCAACTTGGCGATTAGGTCGAACACGAGATCGACGAGAATTGGGGCTAGTCCCAGCGACGGTTCGTCCATCATGACGAGTCGCGGCTTCGACATCAGCGCCCGCGCAATCGCCAACTGCTGAGCCTCGCCGCCGGAAAGAAACCCTGCTGCGATATCCCACTTATCGGTGAGAACGGGGAACAATTCGGTCATGTCATCGAGCAGTGCTGTTCGCTCCGCCGATTTCCGGGTCATGCCTCCAATACGTAAATTCTCTTCGACCGTCATGTCGGTGAAGATCCGACGATGTTCGGGAACCAACGCGAGGCCGAGCCTCAGAATCTCGTCTGGAGCGACTTTGGTGATCTCAGTTCCCTCGAACTTCACCGAACCTTCGGTCGGCTTCAAGAGACCCGATATCGAGCCAAGAAGAGTCGTCTTGCCCGCGCCGTTGGGGCCGACGAGGCCGACGACCTCGCCAGTCCCAACGGACAGGTTCGCATGCCGAAGCCCTGAAATGGCTCCGTATTTTGTAGTGAGTTCAGAGACCTCCAACATCGTTGGAGGGGCTAGCCGATCGTCGCAGCGAGGGTGTCTTCACCATCGACGATTTGAGCGATCGGAACTGCCTTCTCTGGGATACCGTTGGTGCCGGCGTAGGTGATGTTTCCAGAAAGTCCTTCGAATCCGGAGATGTTCGAAACAGCCTCACCAATTCCTGGCGAATCGGTGCAGCCACAGTCGATAATTCCCTGAATTCCGAGGAAGATCGAATCGGCGTAAAGAGCCATGAAGCCACGGCTCTCGAGCGCTTCACCATTGGCAGCCTCAAAGTCGGCGAGGAGCGTGTCGATTGCATCACCGGATTCGATGAAGGTGTGCGGGGTGTGGACGACGCCTTCGTTGTTGTCCTCGAACTGGATGCCGGTCGCGTCGAGTGCGTCGGTACCCATGTATGTGAGGCCATCAAGGCCCTGACCCTCGAGCTGGCCCCGAAGAGCGGTCAGCTGGAATCCGAGCATGGCGCTAAAGACCGCTTCGGTACCGTCGGCAACGCCGGCGATCTCGTTGACCTGTGCGGAGAAGTCGGTGTCCGCACCCCAGACGTAGGTCTGAGTGCTCACGATTTCGCCGCCGCCTTCAGTAAATGCAGCTACAAACGCATCTGGGTTGACGCCGGTGTACGGAACGCCTTCACCTTCGGTGAAGATGATCGCCCGCGTGATTCCCTGATCGAGCGCAAACTGTGCAGCCGCCGAGGACATCCCGAAGTCGTCAAAGGTGACGAGGAACGAGTTGATTGTTGAGTCGGCCAGCGTTGGTTCGGTCGATGCTGCTACGAAGACAGGCACCTCGCCACCGGTGGTCTGCAGAATCGGAAGAGCAAAATCGGCAAATGGAGGGCCGACGAGGAAGTGTGCTCCCCAGTCGAGCAGCTCCTGAGCCGCGAGCGCCCCGTCGTCGCCAACTTCGGCAACGCGAACCTCGACAGGCGAACCGTCAATACCACCCGAACAGTTGATCTTCTCTGCAACGAATGGGCCAAGCATCGAACCAGGAATGTCTACGAAACCAGTGACTTCAGAGAAGTCCATGGCCATCCCGACCTGAATAGATTCTCCGGTCGGTGCTGCAGCGCAGTTTGCGAGATCAGCAGCGAGAATTGCGTTGATGTCGAGGCCAGTTGTTGCGGCCTCTTCGCCCTCGGCAGCGTCTTCGCCC
>CAZHUR010000011.1:0-11601 GCA_964535395.1 uncultured Acidimicrobiales bacterium | reverse complement strand
TCTTCGCCCTCGGCAGCGTCTTCGCCCCCGGCGGCTTCTTCGGCCTCGTCGACAACCTCATCGACGGCCTCGGTGACATCGTCGACAGTGCTGCCACAGGCAGCTGCAATCATTGCGAGCGCTATCAAAAGCGCGGATAGTTTCTTAAATTTCATGGTTCTTCCCCCAACGGTGGAGACTGAGGTGACTTCTCTGTGCGATCGGTCACCAGGCGGGTTTTGTATACAATATGCAAAAATAGCTCTCAAACCCAAACCGGTGGACTGCACCAGCCTGGGCGGGTGCCGCTACTGTAGTGAGTAGATTGTTTGGTAGCAAACGATCTACTCAGGAAGGAACTTGTGGGTCTCAAGCAAGCGCTCGTCGTCGCGCACGAATCTGACGGCCCGGGCGGTCAGGTTGCCGTGCGACTAGCCCAACGCGGCTATGAGGTCACAACCCACGTGGTCACTAAACACCTCGACGTTGCGAACGACTCGAACCCCTTCCCCAACTTTGCAGACTTCGATGTCGTTGCGCTGATGGGGTCGGTTCGGTCGCTAACGAATAAGCCTGAGATCGACACATGGGTCTTTGACGAACTCGAACTCATTCGCGCAGCACACGCTGCGGGCCAACCAATGTTGGGGATTTGCTTTGGGGGCCAACTGATCGCCGAAGCCCTCGGAGGTTCGGTCGAACTCTCCCCCACCACCGAGATTGGATGGCACGAGATCGAAACTGTCGAAGGCCGGACAAACCCAGCCGGCCCAGGGCCTTGGATGGAATGGCACCACGACCGGATCGTCGCACCACCAGAGGCGACGATCCTCGCCAAGACCGAAACTGCCACGCAACTCTTCACGATCGGAAAGATGGTCGGCACGCAGTTTCACCCGGAGGTCGACTACGACCACGTCGAGCACTGGCTTTCGACCGTTGACGACGAATACCTCAGCGCCTACGGCCAAGACCGCGGGCTGATCCTCGAAGAAGTAGCAGCGAACGAAGAACGGAATACGAGGCAATGTCATGCATTCGTCGACTGGTTCCTTGACGAAGTTGCCAACGATCGCAAACAAATGGAGAACGCAACCGTATGAGCCAGCACCAAGTCACACGTCCACTGATCGGCCTGACCGGCCGCCGCAAGACCGGCGCAGCGTTCATTGGCCACCCAGAGTCGTGGAAAAACCTCGAGGGCGACTGGTACTTCGCCGACTACGCCCGAGGCGTTCTTGCGGCCGGCGGTCTGCCGGTGCACCTGCCACTCGATGTTGACCCGGCGATCTTCGTCGACCGACTCGACGGAATTCTCATCTCAGGCGGCGCCGATGTGGGACCGGAGCGTTATGGCGCCACCCCGGCCGAGACAGCTCAAGCGGCCGAACCCGAACGCGACGACTTCGAACTCGGTCTACTCGATGCAGCTTCCGATGCTTCATTGCCGGTCCTGGGGATCTGCCGGGGCCTCCAGATCATCAACGTCCACGCCGGCGGAACACTGCACCAACACATCCCCGAACACTCCCACGACGACCTTGACCCATCCGAGCCCATCCACGACATTTCGATCGTGCCAGGAAGCCGCCTCGCCGAGCTCTACGGCAGCTCCCATGAGGTCAATTCGCTGCACCACCAAACGGTCGATCGTGTCGGCTCGGGATTCACCGTCACCGCAACCCACGAGGACGGAACGGTTGAAGGACTCGAGCATGAGTCTCTGCCGATTCTTGCAGTGCAGTGGCATCCAGAGATGCTGAGTACCCGACTGAGCGATCCAGTCTTCTCCTGGATCGTCAACCGTTCATCGAACGGTGCTGGCTAGCTAACTAGCTCGACTGCGTAGCGGTCCGAACGAAATGGCGCCATGCTGCTGGCCTGAGCGCAGATGCGACTCGACGGAATGTTTCTCGGCCTTCGCTCGCTGGCCAATCCTCAGGGAGATGAGCAAGGGGTAATCCGGGATCAAGAAACGGCAGCTCCCTCCACGCGTTGATGTTGATCATGTACTGAACGAACGCGTCTTTGTCGTCAGCAATTTCAGCAGCATCTTCGATCTCGCGCGCGAGAGCCAAATACTCTTCGTATAACTTGCTGATCGCGTCCAAGTCCCAGGCTGATCGAAGCAGCTCGTTCAGCGGAGTGAATCCAACGTGTTCGGACTTCCACATCTCAACGTGAGCGCTGAACTGCGCCCGACTCAGCGCCCGCTGCGCCTCATGGAGGATCGACGCTGGCGCCAGCATCAGACCTCCGGAGAGCTGTCCGAAGCCCAGGCTCTGCAGCCGCGTACGAATGAGGTACCGAGTGTTCCTCTCAGACTCAGGAACCGTGAAGGTCGCGATCACCCACGCGCCATCATCTTCATCCCGACGAGGACCTTTGAGTATGCGTCGGGTGCCATCTTCAAACCATCGATCAGCCGCCTCAGTGAGCTCGTAACCCCGGGTCGACTGTCGCGTTACAGCACGTAATTCGCCCTGACTCTTCATCCGAGAAAGCGCTGAGCGACCTGATGGTTCCGGGACGCCCAATGCGTCGACCAACTCGAGCAAATCTGCGACAGCGATCCATCCGCCGAAGTCTCGCACGAAGGAGCCAAAGAGGTCCAGGATCCAGTCTCGAGGGCCGGGCGTATCCCGTCCTGAGCGAACAAACTCAGGCGCGCTATTCACTGCAGGATTCCAGCTATCGGGGTGCAAGCAGTGCGCCAGCGCCGGGTACTTCGGTCGGACGGCCAAGTTCTCCAAGCATCTGCCAGGCGGTTGCAACCGCTGCGCTCAGAACGGGAATTCCCAGTTCGTCCTCCACCACTTGTATTGCATCGAGCGATGGCATCTGCACGCACGCCGACAAGACAATGGCGTCGACACCATCGGTGTTGACCTTCTTGATGTGGTCGACGAGGTTCATGGGATCTTGGGCTGCAACCTCGAGATTGTCCGGGATCTCGAGAGCGAGCGAATCCTGAACTTCGATGCCCTCTGCTTCGATGTACTCGACGACCAACTGGGTAAGCGGCAGCATGTACGGAGCTACCAAACCAATCTTCTTCGCCCCCAAGTGGTTCAGCGCGTCGACCAGAGCCCCAGCGCTCGTGACAACTGGAGCTGGCGCCCCGTTCTCGACCGTGAGACCGTGCAGACGCTCGCTCGACTGACAGTGATAGCCATGGCCAGTCGCCATGATCGCAACGAGACAGGCATAACCCATGACATCGACGCGCGCATCGGACAATTCGAGCGCACACCGATCCGAATCTGCGTCCATCGACGCAAGTTCTTCCTTGCTAACGGTCTTCATGCGCATACGAGAGGAGTGAAAGGTGAAGTCGACGTCGCCGGTGTGCTCAGCGTGGCGATTGAGCAGCGCCGGGATCTCGGTTTCCATCGTGATGTTCGAGCTCGGCACGATCTGACCAACGCGATAGAGCGTTTTGGTGTTCGATGCTTGTTCAGACATTTCAGACTCCAATAATCGGGTTGGTGATAGAGCCAATGCCGTCGACGTGGGCGGTGATCACATCGCCTGGCCACATCCACTCTTGAGGGTCGCGCCCTGCTCCGACTCCTTCGGGTGTTCCGGTGAGAATAATGTCGCCGGGGTCGAGCGTCATGCCCTCGCTCATGTCCTCAATCAGTGCGGGCACCTTGAAATACATGTGCTTGGTGTTCGATGACTGCATCGTTTCGCCATTCTTCGTGAGCCAGATGTCGAGGTTGTGTGGGTCCTCGATCTCGTCGGCGGTCACGATCCATGGACCCATCGGGGCGTAGGTGTCTTGGCCCTTCGAGACAATCCACTGACCGGAGCGGCGCGCGTCGCGAGCAGAGACGTCGACCATGACCGTGTAGCCAAACACGTGCGACATTGCATCGTCAGCCGACACGCGCTTTGCTCGAATCCCCATCACAACCGCCAATTCGACTTCCCAGTCGAGCTGTTGAGTGAGCTTTGGATTGTGCTCGATTGGGTCACCGGAAGCACAAACGGCCCCTGGTGGTTTCGCGAAGATCACTGGCTTTTCTGGCATCTCCTTGGCTGTATCGAGCGAGCGCGCCGACTCGGCCACATGTTCTGAGTAGTTCAACCCAATGCCCCACATGTTCTTTCGGGGTCGCGGGATTGGAGCGAGGATCTGAAGGTTAGAGAGAGGGACTGACACACCTGGCTGGTTTCGTAGCCCCTCGTCGTTCACGAGTTCGGTGACGGCCGGAATCACCTGAGGGCCAAGGTCGATGAACTCGAGCATCGTCGATGGAAGGATGTGGCCTGCAGCGGCACCTACTCGCTCGATATCGACAGCGAGATTGCCATTCACCACGGCGACAAGGCGACTGCTTGCCTCGGGATGATGGCGGACGGTTGCGAGTTTCATGATTTACGTTGCTTTCGGTTCTGTGGTTTCGGTTACGTATTGGTGGCCGTCGTTCTCGACGAGCGACTCACCTCGTTCAAAGGCCAACTTCTCAACGACGGGGAAGTCGTTGAAGCTAAATAGCACGGCATCATCTGATGTTGAGGCGTTTGCGTGCTCGTGCCACTGCCAGGACGGGACGCAAAAGATGTCCTTTTCCTCCCAGTCGAACCGTTTGCCAGCAATAACGGAGTGTCCCGACCCCTTGGCCACTTGGTAGATCACATTGCCGGTGTGGCGATGTGCCTTCGTTGCTTCGCCAGGACGCAACATTTGCATCGACGCACCCATCGTGGCCATCACGTGTCCGCCGGTGTGGGGGTTCGTGAAGCGCATCATGACGCCGTCGTGCTCGGTCTCCATTCCTACCGAAGCTGCGTTCTGGAGCGCTTCGTAGGTTTCGTCCCAGCTGTAGCGCAGGAGCGGAGAGTATGCCTTTTCCCAGCGGTAGGTCGCCGGCAAAAGGCCTGCAGCGCCGAACGTCTTGGCAGAATCGTTCAGCGGAAATTGAGTGGTTTGGTAGTCATCGGGATGGGTTTGATACCAGTTTGCCTCTAGCGCATTGGCCAGAGGGATGTCGAGGCCGTCCTGCCAGATGCAGATCTCACCGCCTTCTGAGACGCCATGGTCATGCCACGTTCCGTTCGGGGTTAAGACAAAATCTCGAACTCCGAGATCGACGTGGTGGCCGTCGACGATCGTGTAGCCGCCGGCTCCTTCCATGATGAACCGGAGAGCTGATGCGCCGTGACGGTGCCCGGGAGCGCGTTCACCAGGCCGCATGACTTGAATTCCGCTGAAGAGCAAGCCGCAGGCTGCGCTGATGTCTTTGCGTTGCGGGTTTCGCAGATATACAACTCGGCGTCCAGCATCTTCGGGGCTGACCAGTTCGAGTGCTTTCAGTGCGTGACTACGCAGCTCTTTCCATCGCCACAGAACCGGAATGGCAAAGGCGTGCGGTTCCCATGGTTCGATGTCGTTGGCGACTGTCCACAGTGCACCAGTCTCGGATTGTTCGAGGTCTTCGTAGTACTCGCGTAGCTCGTCATTGTCGCGAACTCGTGCTCGACCTAACTGGTCGTCTCGATCTTCAAAGGTCTCTGCGGCGCTCATGGCGAATCCTCGGAGTGTACGTGGTCCTGTTCTGATGAAGCTGTGGTGAGATCTACTGGCCCGGTGAATACAGCTTCGGGACCCTTTGCACGCCGATCGACCGAGAAACCAAACACATCAAACCGGTTGTAATGGCCGGTGATGTTGTGCATCTGGGTCGGCTGAACGCATCGAGCCAGGTCGATCTCGGCATAGGCAATGCCCTCTACGTCGATGAGTTCGTCGCCAATCACCGCTCCGTCGGGTCCAATGATGCCGCTCCAGGCAGCCCGGCTTCGGTTGAACATCTCTGCTGATTCGGGAGCGAGGTCGGTCATTGCATCGATGATTTCGGGCGATAGCGCCGAACACGACGTGATGTTGAAGAGCTTGCCTTCGAATGCGTGCGCTGCTGACCGCGTCTTAATTGCTGCTGCCATATCGTAATCGGCTGGGGCCGTTGGAAGCGCAATGTAGGACGAGACGTGCAGAAGTTCGCCCTGCTCGAGCAGCGCGAAGCGCGCGAGCGTGTTCGTGTTTTCGCCACAGGCCAGCGCTCCGAGTGGACCGAGTGCGGTGTCGTGGACGACGAGGCTCGAGCCGTCGCCGCCAGTCCATGTGAGCTTCTCTGCCCAGGTGGGCACCAATTTACGATGGCGACCAATAAGTCGCCCCTGGTCGTCGATCGTCAGCACGGTATTGAAGATCGTGCCTGCCCCAATCGGGGAGCGTTCGTTGATGCCGATCACAACGTGCACGCCATGCTTTTTTGCCGCCAATGCAATCAGGCGAACCTCAGGGCCGGTTGCACTGACCGAGTTGTCGTGCAAGCGCTGGAACCACTCGCTGCCAGCTAAGGGGCTGACAATCCAGTTCCAATATGGGTACCCGGGAATGAAGACCTCCGGAAACGCAATGAGTTCGGCACCGTTGCCCGCCGCCTCGGCAATGATCTCGACCGCCTTTTGAGCGGTTGCCTCGGCGTCGAGAAATACCGGTGATGCTTGCACTGCAGCTGCAACAAACGGCGCCGAAGTCGATCCAAATGCGTTCATTCGTGACCCCTACTTTTCAATGAACTTCACAGACAACGACTTTATCCCATTGATGTGGTTACTTCGCAGCCGTTCCGGTCGTCCGGAGCTTTCAATCGATCGGACACGCTTAGCTAGTTCTTCGACAAAGACCTTGAGTTGAAGGCGTGCAACATGGGCCCCAAGACAGAAATGGGGCCCGCCGCGACCGAATGCGACGTGGTCGTTGGGCGAGCGATCGATGATGAACGAGGCAGCGTTCTCAAAGTGCTCTTCGTCGCGGTTAGCCGATGCGTAATACATCGCCACTTTGTCGCCCTGCTGTATCCGAGCGCCGTTGAGCTCGAAGTCGGCGGTTGCGACGCGGCGCACGTAGTGGACTGCGGACGCCCAGCGCAGGCATTCATCGGCCGCAACATTGCCGTCGATGTCGCCATCGACAAAGCGTTGCCACTCGGCTGGGTTTTCAGCTATCGCTGCGATTGCGTGAGAGAGGGTGTGGCGAGTGGTTTCGTTCCCGGCGACGACCAACATCAAGAAGTAGTTGCAGAACTCTTGGTCGTTGAGCGGCACTCCGTCCACCTCGCCCAATGCTAGGGCGGTTACAACGTCATCGAGAGGCTCACTCGTGCGAGCAGCTCGCAGCGTGCGGCCGAGCTCGAACGCGTCGAGCGAGGCTGGGTGGCCGAACTGCATCATCCGGCGCTCCTCGATTGGTATCGCTTCAACAAGAGGGTCGACATAGGTGGGGTCGTCCGATCCAATGAGTGCGTCGCTCCACCTGATCATGTCTTCTCTGCGATCATCGGCCACGCCCAGAAGACGACACAACGTCAAGATCGGCAACTGCTTACTGAAGGTCGAAACAATCTCGACCTCTCCTCGAGCCACGACCTCGTCGATGAGCCGACCCGCTGTCTCGCGGACGAAGGCCTCGAAGGCAAAGATCGCCTTTGGGGTGAACTCTCGCGCCGTCACGCGACGCATAGCAGTGTGTTGGGGCGGGTCCATTTCGAGCAGCGTGCGACGAGCATCGCTTTGATCATCATCGAAATCATCGAGGGAGATCGCGCCCTCACGAGATGAGAAGACTTCGGTGTTGCGAGACACCGTGACAATGTCATCGAGCCGTGTGACCGCCCAAAACCCTTTGTGCCCATCGTGGCGCTCGTTCCATGCCACCGGGGCCACCTTGCGCAGGCGCTCAAACTCCGCATACGGCGGACTCTCCAGCCAGACATCGGGATCGGAAAGATCCGAATCGGTACATGGCGATCGTTCACTTCTGGCCGGAATTTCAGTACCCATGGACTTGCATAATAGCGATACTTTGTCGATCGACGCAAGAACGAGATAAATGAACGGATTGGTAACCGCTGTCATTCCAGCGTGCCTAAACCCTGAATGGTGAAGGAGTCGTGCGCATCGTATTGCGCAACGTCAAAAGTTCGACATACACTCTGTTCCGTGCGTAGCTCCGACCACACAGACGGACCCATTGCTTGGCGCGAGTCCGGTTCCGGGCAGCCAATCGTGTTCCTGCATGGTCTGGGTGGAACTCGCAGCGCCTGGGGCCCTCAATTGCGAGGCCTCTCCGATCGATATCGCTGTATTGCATGGGACATGCCTGGTTACGGAGACTCTGCACCACTGGAACCCCTCACGTACCACGGCATTGCCGACAGCCTCGTTGCATTGCTCGACACGCTCGAGATACCGAAAGCCGATCTCGTGGGACTGTCGTTCGGGGGCATGCATGCCCTCCACACAGCGATTAGGCACCCGGACCGCGTGAACCGCATGGTCTTGGCCGATACAAGCCCGGCCTTTGGTATGGACGGCACGACCGTCGAGGAATGGCAAGCCGCACGCCTTGGCCCGATCGACCGCGGCGAAACCCCCGGCGATGCCGCAGAATTTGTTGTCGATGCAATAACCACCAAACCGCTCGACCCCCAGATCCGCCAGGAAACTGTCGATGCCTTCAGCCAAATCAGTGCTCGCGGCTTTCGGGCGGCGGTAAGTTGCCTTCCCACGAACGACGTTCGGGGAGACCTCGCATCCATTACTCACGAGTCGCTCGTCATCGTTGGAGAACTCGATGAGGAGACGCCGGTAAGTTACGCACAGGTTCTCGCTGACGGCCTCCCAAACTCTCGAATTACCATCCTTGCAGGGACAGGTCATCTCTCCCCTGCCGAAAGCCCCGAACAGTTCAATCAACTCGTTGCTCAGTTCCTGACCTGAGCCAAACCCAACCCACTGGAGCCAAGCATGACAGAAATCAAGACCCCCGAGCGCATGAAGATCGTCGAGAAGGTCGCTGAGCTCGGACCAAAGTTTGCCGAGCGAGCAGACAAGGTAGACACCGATGCCGTCTTCCCCTACGAGAACTGGGCAGACATGAAAGATGCAGGCCTGCTCGGCATCGTGATCCCAGAGAGCGAGGGTGGTCTCGGAGGCGATTTTGTTGCCTATGCGTTGGCGTCTGAAGAGCTTGCGAGACATTGCGCCTCGACCGCTCTTACTTTCAATATGCACGTGGCTACAACTCTTCTCGTTGGTGAAGTTTCCGGGCTGCTCGGCCTCGAGGGAGAACAGAAGGCCTTCCTCGACCAGCGACGCAAGACCCTTTGGCAGGGCGTGATTGAGAACGGCGACATCCACAGCCAGCCTTTTTCCGAAGGCATCGCTGCCGGCGCTACCGCCGGATATGCCACTCGCGCCGAGCCTGTCGACGGCGGCTTTCTCGTTACCGGTCGAAAGATCTTTGCTTCGCTTTCCGGGGCCTCGACCTTCCACAACGTCATCTGCCAAGTCGAAGGAGACGATCGACTCCGCCTGCTCGGCATACCGCACGAGGGTGAGGGCGTAACGATCGACGGCGAGTGGGATCCGCTCGGCATGCGCGGAACCGATTCACGAAACCTCCTTATGGACAAGGTGTTCGTTCCGTTCGAACACGAATGGCTCCCCCCGGGCGTCTTCAATGATGCTGCGAACCGTTTCCCGTACTTCTTTATGACGCTGTCCTTCTCCTACCTCGGCCTGATGCGTGGGATTCTCGACTTCACTGAGGAGTATCTCAAGACCGGAGGCCGCGCCGACCATGTGATTAAACAGCAAGGCTGGGCGGAGATGAACATCCAGTACGAACAGGCTCAAGCTCTGCTGTACCGAGTTCTGTCCGACGTTCAAGTGGACCCAGAACACGACAAGGTGCAACGAGCATGGGCAGCGTTGGTGACGATCATGGAGGGAGCGCCCGAGATGGCGTCTACTGCGATTCGTGTGTGTGGAGGTCGCTCACTACTGCGACCGAGCTATATCGAACGCGCATACCGAGACGCACGATGTGGTGCGACAATGCTGCCATGGAGCGTTGAAGTTTGCCTTCAGCGCCTTGGACAAACTCGTCTGTTTGATGACGAGCAAGGGGACTAGGAATGACCAACGATGCGCAATGGCGCTGGGTGAAGCGTTACGCCGAACAGTTTGAAGCGTGCCAACTCAAAGCTGGCGAAGTTGCCGTTCTGCTCCACGAAGCATCGAGCAAGGCCAAGATTGTCGAGACCGCACGCATCGCGCTTGAAATGCTCGGTGCAGCGGTGGTCGACGTGCGCATGCCCACTCCAGCAAACCCTGGACCATTGCCGATCCGCTCGACCGGGGCATCGCAGGCGCTCGCCGGGAACCGCTCGGCCATTGCAGCGTGTGCTACTGCCGACTTTGTCGTCGACGCAACCGCCGAAGGACTCCTTCACGCACCCGAACTCGGCGAAATTCTCGCAGGCGGCGCCCGCATCTTGATGATCTCAGCCGAACACCCGGAGAACTCTGAGCGCTGGCCGCATGACCCGGGCCTGAAAGTTCGAGTCGAACGCGGCGTGGCAATGCTCGAACAAGCAAGTGAGATGACGATCACATCGGCTGCTGGCACCGATCTCCACATCGACCTCACCGACGCATTCCGGGCCGGATCGTACGGTTGGTGCACCGAGCCCGGTTCGATCGCTCATTGGCCAGGCGGGCTCGTTCTTGCATTTCCCGCGGCAAAGAAGGTCAACGGAACCGTGGTACTCGCACCCGGCGATATCAACCTCACATTCAACGAGTACATCCGCCAGCCGATCATGCTCACGCTCGAAGACGACTACGTGACCAACATCGCGGGCCATGGACACGACGGCGAACTCATGCGTTCCTACCTCGCTGCATTCGACGAACCCGAGGCATACGCCATCAGCCACATTGGTTGGGGCATGAACCATGCCGCACGTTGGGAGGCCCTCGCTATGTGGGACAAGTCGGCGCTCAACGGTACCGAACTTCGAGCCTTCGCTGGCAACGTTGTGTTCTCGACCGGCGCCAACGAAGTCGCTGGCAGGTTCTGCAGGGGGCATTTTGACCTACCGATGAGGGGCTGCACGGTCGCGGTCGATGGCGAGGTCGTTGTCGACGCGGGAGTATTGAGTGAAGATCTAGCATGACCGATTCGAAGACCTTCAGCGATTACGACCGCATCCGCATGTTGTGGCCAGATCACCTAGGCCTCGCCCGTGGCAAGTACATGCCTTCGAGCCTCGCTCACGAGGGTTCGGGCTTTTGCGTTACCACCTTCGCAATGAGCTACGACCGCGACCTCATCCCCGCTCCTGGTGCAGCCCTACTCGAGGGCCTGAAGGACGTGCACGGCACGATCGATCCAAACTCGCTCCGACCATCGTGGGAAGACGACCGAACCGGCGTAGCGGTTGTCGATCTACACATCGATGGAGGGCCGTACGGCGTTTCGGCACGCACTGCGCTGCAACGCACCCTCGACCAATGGCAAGAGCACGGATATAGCGTGAAGGTCGGCATCGAGCTTGAGGGGTATCTCCTTGAGCCCGATGGCGATGGCGGCTGGCAGCGGTTTTCTAACCCCAGGTCCTTCGTGTACGGCACCGGCCCGCTCGGCGATCCGACCGGATTTCTCGACGAGGTCATGTGGACTGCGATCGACTGTGGCTTCGTCGTCGAGTCATCCAACGTCGAGTTCGACGAATCACAGTTCGAGTTCACGTTGCGCTACGA
>CAZHUR010000010.1:0-17414 GCA_964535395.1 uncultured Acidimicrobiales bacterium | reverse complement strand
CCGCTGCGCCACCGACGAGTTCGGGGACTGCAGCCGCTATCTCGTTGAGAGTTCTGCTCGCCGCCTTGCGACCCGACATACGACCGCCAGCGGGGAATGGTGTCACGCCGTCTGCCCAACCGTCGGGTAGCTTTCCCAACTTCCTGCGTGTCAATTCGGCTGAGAGTTCGGGGTGATCTTTGGCATAGGAATCGAGCAGCGCAACGTGGTCTTCGATGTGTTTTGCTTCGATTCCTGAGCGCCACGAGTCGTAGACAGCGTCCGGGATTTCGAAGGGTTCGTGGGGCCAGTTCAAGGTTTCACGAGCGGCCTTGATCGCTTCGGCACCGAGCGGCGTGCCGTGTGCATCGGCGGAGCCTGCCTTCGGCGTGCCATACCCAATCGTGCTGCCCACGATGATCAGACTTGGTCGTTCAGTCTCGGCTTTGGCAGCCTCGATCGCTGCGTCTAGGGCGTCGAGGTCGTTGACCGACGACACGCGTTCGACGTGCCAGCCGTAGGCGTCAAAACGCTCGGGCACGTCCTCGCAGAACTCTCGATCGCGTGCTCCCTCGAGCGAGATTCGGTTGTCGTCGTAAAACACTGTCAGCTTGTCGAGCGACAGGCGCCCAGCCAACGACGCTGCCTCGCTGCTGATGCCTTCCATCATGTCGCCATCGCCCGCAATGACCCAGCTTCGGTGATCGATCACGTTGTGACCTGGTCGATTGAACTGTCCCGCCAGCATCTTCTCGGCAAGAGCGAAACCCGCTCCGTTGGCGACGCCTTGGCCGAGCGGTCCGGTCGACATGTCGATTCCCGGAGTGACTTCTCGCTCGGGGTGACCAGGGGTCAACGAGTCTGCTTGGCGGAACGAGGCAATGTCGTCGAGGGTCAGGTCATAGCCGGTGAGATGCAGCGAACCGTAGAGCATCATCGAGGCGTGGCCGACCGAGAGAACCAGACGGTCTCTATGAAACCAATCCGGGTTCGATGGGTCATGGACCATGTGGCGCGTATAGAGCCGATAGGCGAGAGGGGCGAGCGCCATGCCGGTGCCCGGGTGACCTGAGTTGGCTTTCTCGACTCCGTCAGCGATCAGGAAGCGCAGGGCATTGATCGCGTTCAAATCTTCTTCGGAGACCGCTGCGGTGTCTTCTTCACGGTTTAGAACTACGAGATCATCTCGCATCTGGTCCGAGTTGGTGTCGGTCATGGCGCGCCCCCTTTTGTTCGATCTCATTCGATCGAAGCTGAATCAAAAGAGAAAGGTACTACCGGTCGACAGACGGGGAAAACACAAAGACGCTGTTGCGCCTTCTAGACGATCAGGTTTTCGACTTTTGCGACGAGGTGATCGGCTGCTGCCTTGAGCGCAGTGCCGCCTGCTGTGTTCGCGAATGACCGGAGTGAGTCGTTTGCTTCGTTTGCGTAGCGGTGTGCGTCTTCGTGAGCGCTCTTGAGCGCTCCACTTTGCTTGACGAGTTCACGAGCTGCGTCGCGGGCGGTTGTGTCGATTGGGCGGCCGAGCAGCTCGCTCAGCTCGGCACCGACGACGGGGCTTTGCATCGCCCGAATAACAGGCAGCGTGTACACGCCTTCGATCATGTCGTTTCCGGCAGGCTTTCCGAGCTCTTCGTCGGTTGCGGTGAGGTCGAGAATGTCGTCGACAACCTGAAAGGCCATTCCGTACGAGCGGCCGAAGGTAGTGAGGTGGTCGATGGTTTCTTTATCGAGGCCACCGACAATGCCACCGATGCGACATGCTGCCGCGAGCAGCGATGCGGTCTTGCCATCGATCGACTTCAGGTAACTCTCTTCGCTCCGATCGACTCGGTAGAGATACTCGAGTTCTCGGATCTGGCCGTCGCAGAGCTGGCTGATCGTGCTCGCGAGTAACCCGGCGACCTCAACACCGAGAGAGGCAGCGATTTCTGATGCGCGACCGAGAAGGAAATCGCCAGCGAGAATCGCTTGATGGTTGCCCCACTTCGAGTTGACCGACTCGACGGCACGACGCGTCTCAGCCGAATCCATCACATCGTCGTGGTAGAGCGAGCCCTGGTGCACAAGTTCGACAGCAACGCCTCCGAGGATGACGCCGCGTTCGGCCGGCGCAAAGTCCTGGCTTGCACAGGCCGCGGCGGTAATGCAGAACCCAGGACGAACTCGTTTGCCGCCAGCACTGATGAGGTGGGACGCAAGGTCCTTGAGAAGCTCGTTGTCGGTCTCGACCGCAACCTGAAGCTGCTCTTCGACGCGTCCGAGATCGGACGCGAGGGTCGGTACCTGCTCGAGGGGGCTCGTCGTCGCCATACCCACATGGTACGGAACCCGTCGATATAGCGCGCAGTCCACCGAAGAACTTCTGGCGTTTTTGGGACGGTTTGGGAATGAATTTTCTTCGTTGGACGCTAACCACAGGTAGTTCTCTGCCGATTGCCCATTACAGACTTCGTTAATTTTCTGACGAAGATTGGTGTCAGTAGATAGTGGGTTGGCAGAACACTGATAAACGTTCTATGTCGAATTCCCGATCAAACGTGCTCGTATCGAGTGGTTGGGTAGACTGAGAACTCTTAGGTCGCAAGGAGAAAGCCGTTGTTCGAGAGATTCACCGATCGAGCCCGCCGAGTTGTCGTATTGGCACAAGAGGAAGCTCGCCTGCTCAACCACAACTACATCGGAACCGAGCACATCTTGCTCGGACTGATCCACGAGGGCGAAGGCGTCGCTGCCAAGGCCCTCGAATCGCTGGGCATCTCACTCGAGGCTGTACGCAGTCAAGTCGAGGAGATCATTGGTCAGGGCGGTTCATCACCGAGCGGTCACATTCCGTTCACCCCACGAGCCAAGAAGGTTCTTGAGCTATCACTGCGCGAAGCGCTCCAGCTCGGACACAACTACATCGGAACCGAGCACATCTTGCTCGGCCTCATTCGTGAGGGCGAAGGCGTCGCTGCTCAGGTTCTCGTCAAGCTCGGCGCAGACCTCTCGCGGGTTCGCCAGCAGGTCATTCAGCTTCTCTCGGGTTACTCCGGTCCTGGTGGCTCAGCTCCATCTGGTTCTACCGGCAGCGGAGAAAAGGCTGGTGCGACCGCAGGCGGTAGCGGAGGCGACAACGCTTCTGGCTCTCTCGTGCTCGACCAGTTCGGCCGCAACCTAACCCAGGTTGCTCGCGACAAGGGCCTCGACCCAGTAGTTGGCCGCTCGAAGGAAACCGAGCGCGTCATGCAGGTTCTGTCCCGTCGCTCGAAGAACAACCCAGTTCTCATTGGTGAACCTGGCGTTGGTAAGACCGCAATCGTCGAGGGCCTCGCCCAAGCAATTGCGTCTGACAACGTTCCAGACACCATTCGCAATAAGCAGCTCTACACCCTCGACTTGGGTGCGCTCGTTGCAGGTTCTCGCTACCGCGGTGATTTCGAGGAACGCCTCAAGAAGGTCCTCAAAGAGATCAAGACCCGTGGCGACATCATCCTCTTTATCGACGAGATCCATACTCTCGTCGGTGCAGGTGCTGCCGAAGGTGCAATCGATGCTGCTTCGATCCTCAAGCCAATGCTGGCTCGCGGCGAACTGCAGACCATTGGTGCAACCACGATCGACGAGTACCGCAAGCACCTCGAAAAGGACGCTGCACTTGAGCGTCGTTTCCAGCCGGTCAAGGTCGAAGAGCCTTCGGTTGGCCACACCATTGAAATCCTCAAGGGCCTTCGCGAGCGTTACGAAGAGCACCATCGGGTAACCATTACCGATCAGGCTCTCGTCGCTGCTGCGAACCTCGCTGATCGATACATCTCCGATCGCTTCCTTCCTGACAAGGCAATCGACCTCATTGACGAGGCTGGTTCACGTCTGCGCATCAAGCGCATGAACACCCCACCTGAGTACAAAGAGATCGAAGCCGAAATCGCAGACGTTGTCCGCGACAAGAAGGTCGCTGTTGAAGAACAGCAATTCGAAGAAGCTGGCCGCCTCCGCGATCGTGAGAAGGAACTTCTCGCGAAGCGTGAAGAGGTCGAGGCAGAGATCAAGGCATCTGGTACCGATTTGTTCGACGAGGTCGACGAAGAGGCAGTTGCTGAGGTTCTCTCACTGTGGACCGGCATCCCGGTTTACAAGCTCACCGAAGAAGAGACCGAGAAGCTTCTCAACATGGAGGGCGAGCTTCACAAGCGTGTCATTGGTCAGGAAGCAGCTATCGAAGCTGTCTCCCGTGCAATCCGTCGTACTCGTGCAGGCCTAAAGGACCCGAAGCGTCCATCTGGTTCGTTCATCTTCCTTGGCCCATCGGGTGTTGGTAAGACCGAGCTTGCTAAGACGCTGGCCGAGTTCTTGTTCGGCGAAGAAGATTCGCTGATCAGCCTCGACATGAGCGAGTACATGGAGAAGCACACGGTTAGCCGTCTTGTTGGTTCACCTCCCGGATACGTCGGCTACGACGAGGGTGGTCAGCTGACCGAGGCCGTTCGCCGCAAGCCATTCTCTGTGGTTCTCTTCGATGAGATCGAGAAGGGTCACCCGGACGTGTTCAATACGCTCCTGCAGATCCTTGAAGAAGGTCGCCTCACCGACAGTCAAGGACGTTCGGTCGACTTCCGTAACACGGTCCTCATCATGACCTCGAACCTCGGCACCAAGGATCTGCGCAAGGCAAACCTTGGCTTCACCAAGGTCGACTCGGCAATCAGCTACGAACGCATGAAGGAAAAGGCACACGAAGCGCTCAAGGAGCACTTCCGCCCAGAGTTCCTGAACCGCATCGACGACACGATCGTGTTCCACGAGCTCAGTCAGGAAGAAGTACGCCAGATCATCGACATGATGATCAAGCGTGTGGGAACCCAGATGGCTGGCCTCGGAATGGGCCTCGAGCTCACAGATGCTGCCAAGGACTACGTTTCGGTCAAGGGCTACGACCCAACCTTGGGAGCCCGTCCGCTGCGCCGTGCACTTCAGCGCCTCGTCGAGGATCCGCTCTCCGAGAAGCTCCTTTTCAAGGAGTTCCGTGCGGGCGAGATCGTCATCGTCGACGTCGAAGACTCAACGGAGTACCCAGGCGAGAAGGAAATCGTATTCCGGGCAATCGAGGGCTTCGAGCCACCTCCAGTTGAAGAACTAGAGGACTCCGAAACCGCCCAGGTATAACGAACTGTGAAAATGCGGCAGATTGCGAGAAGCGATCTGCCGCATTTCTCATTTTTGCCATGACCGATTACCGGGCCGTTGCAGCGGCGAGGAACAACGGCGATTGGCACGCCATGATGTTCGACATCCATCAGCTTCGATACGAGCGATCCGATATCTTGTTCACCGCAGTCGACCCACCTCCGGCGTACCACAGTGACTCGGTAGTGCTCACGCCGCACCAACCTGGTGCCGCGGCCGAACTCGTTCGCGAGCGAACGGGGCGACAGTTCGCGATCAAAGACTCCTTTGGAGAACTCGACTTTGGAGTACTCGGCCTGACCGAGCTGTTCGCCGCGTCGTGGATCTGGTGTGACGATGTGGGAAACCCCGATGTTCACGGGTGGGAGAACATCAACTCGATCGATCGACTCATGGTCTGGGAAGCAGCGTGGCAAGCCAATGGCTCTCCCGTCGAGCAACGGCAATTTCCAGACCAAATTCTCGGACGCTCCGACGTTGCCATATTTGGTCGGCTCAGTAGCCAGGGCTACGACGCTGGAGTGATTGCGAACCGTTCAACGGACTCGGTCGGTTTTTCGAACGCGTTCGGCCCGACCGACTCCGTCGGTGCGGCGATAGCGCTTTGTTCTGCGTTTGGAGACGGTATGGCGGTCGTTGGCTACGAATCGGGCGAGGACCTTGAGGTCGCGCTCGCCTCTGGTTTCGTCGCTACAGGACAGTTACGCGTGGGTATGAACGCAGCCGAAGCGCCCCACTAACGAATAGTTGCGCTGGCATTGCCTCCTGCGGGCTGGAAGCGCCTAGTTTTAGTATCCGTGAAGACCGTGCGCCTTGTCGTTTTGTTGTTGGCTGCACTGGTTCTGAGCGCATGCCAGATCGACGCCGTCGTCGATGTTGAGGTTCTCGAAGATGGATCGGGGACGGTCGCTGTCACCACGTCATTCAACGACCAGGTCATTGAGGCCGCTCCAGAACTTGTAGACGCGCTTCGTACCGAAGATCTGCCAAATGCAGGTTGGACTGTTGAGGAGCTCGAGAACTCGTCGCAGTCAGTTGTTGTGCGGGCGACCAAATCGTTCGCCACTGCTGACGACCTCAACGGGGTACTCGGCGAGATCGCCGGCCCGAACACGCTCTTTTCCGACTTCACGGTTATTCGAACTCGGTCGTTTGCGCGCACAAACTACGAGCTCACCGGCGTAGTTGATCCGCGAATTGGTCTCACCACCTTCGGCGACGACAACATCACTGGCTTGGTGGGAAACCCACTTGGGTTTTCGTTGGCCGAACTCGAAGCCGTCGCCGGACGTCCGCTCGACGAGACGTTGACCCTTGAGGTGAACGTCACGCTTCCCGATGCGGTCGAGGCCAACACGACCGCTGTCGATGATAGGACAGCTACCTGGACGATCAGCCCGCAGGACATCGTCGAGACCGAGATAGCGATAACCGCGAACATCGAGGACCAGATCCCACGAGTTTGGGCAGCGGTTGCGCTGACGGCGATCGGCCTGCTGGTTACGCTGATCGCCTTCCGAATTTTGGCTCGCTTTGGCAACCGACGCGTCGACGAAATTGGCGAAGAAGTTGTCCAGATGCGACGTCCAGAAAAGACGGCGGTCGACGTCACCCCAGTTAGCGCCCCTACCGATCGCGCACCTCGCCTCGAACTGGTGGTGATCGACGCCCGTGGTGTTCTCTACGACGAATCGAATGACGTTGGAGCTCGGCTCGTGCCGTTCGTTCGGGAGCGAGGCAGCAAGGCATCGCTCCAAGAGATCAACGATGTGTTTCGCTCAGCGACCCTGGGACGACTATCCAGCGCCGAGCTTTGGGCACAACTCGGTCTGACCGAAGACCCCGCTGAACTCGATGCGGCCTACACGCGAGAGTTCAAACTACGTCCTGGAGTGGTCGACTTCATCGACCGCTTGCACGACCGCGGCCTGCGGGTCGCTGTGATCGCAAACAACGTGTTTGGATGGTCTTCGCTCCTTCGCAAACGGTTTGATCTGAGCGACCGAGTGGATGTGTTTGTCGTGAGCGGTGAGATCGGCGCTCGCAAGCCTGAAGCAGCCTTCTTTGAGGCATTGCGTCGAATGACAAAGGTCGATTACGCGGACAGCCTGCTCATCGACGATCAGATCGACGATCTCGACATGGCTCGCTCGCTCGGCATGTCTACGGCAATGTACGTCGCCCAAGAGAGCCAGTTGCCGCAGTCGTCACCACACCCAATCGTGCACGGTTTCGACAGCTTCTTTGGGAGATCCGCCGAGAAAGCTTCGGTGCCGGAAACCTCAGCGGTGAATGACTCAGTGGACGAGAGCGGCTCGGGGCTCTAGTTCGAACCAGAGTTCGTGGTCGGGTTCTGAGGAACTCTCATGTGCGTGTACGACCTGGCCGACGTACGACACTCGATCGGCCGCTTCGGACCCCTCGACAAACAGATGGACTGTTCGACGGCGACCCTCGTCGTCGGTGCTGTGACGTTCGAACAGGTGATGCTGGCGTTCTGTGCCAGCCCAACGAAACATCGACGACTTTTCGAAGGGGGACCCCTTGGTCAGGTCCAAGTCGACGACAAGTGCCAGATGACTGCCGACCGTGAACATCTCGTCACTCACCGGCGTCAGTCGCTTCTTCGTTAGGTCAAATCTCCGGGGCAACTCGGCCACCGAGTACGAGTTGCCCTTGAGTAGCAGCGGTCCACCGTCGTCTGGAGTGTTGGTAGTCAAGTCGATGCTGGCGACGTTTTGTGGTTCGTTACCTTCAGAGTCGTCAACTTCTTCGAGTTCGGTCGCGTCCGCGAAGAGGAGCGTGGCGTCTTCGAAGTCGTCCAGTTCAACCTCGATGTCGACCCGATCGACCTCCACTTCAGCCTCGGTTGCCTTCGTTGGAGTTTCCACCGTCGACACCGTTCCGTTTTCGAAGACCTTGCGAATCGCAACTGCGCCTTCGTCTGTGCGGAACGTTTCGATCCGGAGCGTTTCGAGCCTGCAGAAGGGCAGAGCCGCCTCACACGCTCCCTGATCGACGGCTATCGACGGATTGATTAACAAAATTCGCAGCATTGAGGCCAACACCATTGGTGAATCAGGGCGGAGGCTTCGCACCCCTTCGACGAATCTCGACGGACTGCCGGACATCTCGCTCAGTTCGCGAAAGCCCATCGGGGTCAACCATTGTTCGAGGGCGCTCAAGGTGCTGAGCATCGATGGCTGGTCGTCGAATTTCTCTGCCGAAACAAGCACGACTAGTTCGCCAGCAGCGTTGAGCGAAACCGACAGAGGGCCGGTCGCTTCGTGCTGCCAATGCGCGATGGGTAGGACTTTCTCGCCAACGGCGAGGCCCAGATTGTTTTGCAGTGCAGAGCGGACGTCTTCGCCGAGCTCATCTTGGCCCTCGAAGGAATGAAGTTCGTCGCTTTCGACCATGAAATAGGCGCCGTCGTCCACGACAGCACGGTAGTTCAGCAGCGTCGTTAGATCTGGTCTTTCACCTTGTGAGTTACCCCCTGAACCGCTGCTAGGACTCGCCAACGAACCGGTCGAGACTAAATGATGTGAAGACGCCAACGGCCGTTGCCACCGTGACGTCGTCATGGACTGCTTCGCCAAGGACTGTGAACGTGCGATCGGTCGACTCGGTGAGCCAGCAGCGAAACAGCACGGTCTCGTTGGTTGGTAACGGAGCGCGATAGGTGACCTCGAGCGTGCGAGTAAAGCCGTAAAGGTTAACCACCCGCTGAATCGAGCCCATGATGTCGTCAAAGACCGCTGCGGTCGCGCCTCCGTGAGCTCGACCGGGGAAGCCCTCAAGAGCGATGCCGAGCAGGACATCAGCATGGACTTCATTACCGACACGTCGATAGATGATCGAGCGGGGGCGCAGAGCGTTGGCGGCTCCGGAATATGGCGAGGCATCGAACGCGACGAACTCCTCTCCCTCTTCAGGGACTATGGCGCCGTATTCGGCAACCATGTGCGACGCGAACTGTATGCCGCGGTCTTCGATCGACCGAACAGGGCCTTGTACGAGCATGGCGTTTGCCTCTTCGATGAGTTCGCGTGCCGAATCGAGTGACTCGGGGGTGTTCTCATGTGCGATCAGCAAATCCGCGGCTTGGTGCAGCGCGCTCGCGATTCGAGCCTTCTCAGTAGACATTGCGTCGACCTTGCAATACTTCGATAGATCACGCAAGTTGGCGGGCGAGGATCCACGACTTTGTCACACCAGCGGGGCAAGATATCGGAGATGAAGTCACCGCAATACGTTGAGACAATTCAGGCTGTCGAGGCAATTCGTGAACTCTGCGAGACGAATCAGCTTTCAGCCGACCAGTTCGCGTCGCAGATCACTGACGTCTTTTATGACTACCTGACAGACGAAGATCCCCGTGACGACGTCGTAGGTCTCCTCGACTATTGCGTTGAGGTTGCGAAAGCAGTGTGCGAGCTTTCAATGTTTGCCGACCGAGTTCTGCCCCAGCGTCTGAACAACCAGCTTCGTTGGATCCTCGCCCAGCAATGCGATGGCGTGGACCTCGCTGGGACTGTCTCGACGCTTCGCAAGCGGCTTGAGGCAGACGAGCCAGAAGCGATCAACGAGCTGATCGATCTGTGCCAGCATGGTTACGAGGGGCATCAGGACATGTTCTCCGCTGTCGACTCCGAGCGCGACGTCATCGATCTGGCATACGAGTTCCGGGTTGTCTCGGCGCTTGCTGCAGCGGTTCGCCCAACATCGCCCGGTCGCTTGGCCAGCGAGGAGAAGAGCCGCGGCGTCGCGTTGCCGCGAACCCTCGACCACCTTGCACACCTCGCCTGCGACCCGGTTTTACCAACTGGCTACGCCGCTCGAGAAGCATTGCTCGAAATGTGCGGCTACCCCGAGACGTGCGGCCTCGCGGCCGTTCGATTGCCCGTGCACCTGCTCACCAGTGAGCAACGTTCGATGCTCTATGAGATCTACGTCGACAGCGACGAGCGGGTGAGCACCGATGCGAGCGGAATTTTCATTCCCGATAGCCAGCTCCGAGATCGCGAAGTGCTTCGGAGTGCCCTCTGGCAGGCTAACGACGTCGCCAAGATGGCAAGCGCCAGCGACCAAACGTCCACCACCTAGAGCTACGAGTTAGAACGCCGATAACCTCGGGGCGTGGAACCGTGGATGATCGTTGCCATCGTGGTTGGCATTGGTTTTGTCGTTCTTCTCATAGCCCCCACGATTCACCGTCGCATCAACGAAAACTCTCGTCAGCAGGCGCGCGAAGCCAAGGAATCTCGGGCTGCGGCACTGCTCGAGTCACCCGAAGGTACATCGTTGGATTTTGTGAATGCCAAAGACGCGGCGCAACTCCGAGACCGGTTGCTGATCCGTGGTGTGCGCGCGGAGTTGCTCCGCACACCTACCGAAACGCTCGTCGTGTTTAACAGGAGCGACGAACCGACGGTTCGCCAGGCTATGGCCGAGCTCGATAACGGCTGAGGCCCCGCCGAATCGCTCCTCGAGCGTCGAGGAGCACCGGGCCAGCGTCCACTCCGTCAACGGCGAGTACAGGGTCGTCGCCGAGTTCCAGCGACTCGAGAGGTTTAACGGGTGGGGGCGAGGTCCAGTTACCGGTGAAGAAGTCATCAGCGCCTTCGGATCGCGCGGTTGGGGTAAGAGCGGTAGGCGGAGCTTCGGTCCCTCCCCAGAGGGCGAGGAGCCTGCCGTTGGCCTCGATCTCCTCGGCCACGCCCAAGATTGCTGCGAGGGCGTGGGTGCACACGCTGTTTTCGTCATCGCAGGTGCACGTAGTTTCGACGGTTTCGGCGAGTGGGGCAGTGCCCGGTGCCGCAGGCGCATCGACGACGATGCTCACCTCCATCAGCTCGCCGCTCGGGTCGGTGACGGTGGTGTCGGCTGCTTGGTGATAGATGTCGACGGTTCCGACACTGTTGCCGCGATGCAGACGTCGTGCTTTGGCCATTCTGCCCGGGTCGCCGAGGTCGATGGCCAGGTTTGCGACCGAGCGAGCCTCGTCGGAGCGAAGTGGACGCCTCATACCGCTGCCGCCGGCATCGCTGAGTAGTCGAGTTTCAGAATGTCGCGGAGTTCGTCGGTGGACAGCTCGGTTAGCCACGCCTCGTCGGTGCCCACAACGGCATCGGCGAGCGCTCGCTTTTCGTTGAGCATCGAGTCGATTCTCTCTTCGAGCGTTCCTTGGCAAACCAACTTGTGAACAAACACGGTCTTGTCTTGGCCAATGCGCCACGTTCGGTCGGTCGCTTGATCCTCGACGGCTGGGTTCCACCAGCGGTCGTAATGGATGACCCGGCTTGCGGCGGTCAGGTTGAGGCCGGTGCCGCCCGCTCGTAGTGAGATGATCTGGACCGGGTGACCCTCTGGACTCTGGAACGTGTCTACCATCTGCTGGCGTTGCTTCAGCGAGGATCCGCCGTGCAAGAACGGTGCGTGTACGCCGTAGCGGGCCTCGACGTGTGCCGAGAGTAGCTTGCCCATCTCCTTGTACTGGGTGAAGACGAGCGTGCGCTCATCGGCATCGAGGATGGCTTCGAGCAGTTCGTCAAAGCGTTCGAGCTTGCCGGAGCGGTCCGGGTCGCCCACGCTGTCCTCCCGCATGAAGTGGGCTGGGTGATTACAGACCTGCTTGAGCTTTGTCAGCGTTCCGAGCACTAAGCCACGGCGTTCCATGCCGGTGGCGGTGGCCGATTTGAGGACGAAGTCGTCGATTACCGCCTGGTAGAGACCAGCCTGTTCGGCGGTGATCGTTGCCCAGGCGACCTGTTCGATCTTGTCGGGCAGGTCCGGCACAAGCGAGCGGTCGGCCTTGGTGCGGCGCAGCACAAAGGGGGCGGTGAGGCGGCGCAAGGCTTCGAGTGCGTCGGTGTCGTCGTCACGCTCGATCGGATTGGCGAACTGACTGCGGAACCACGTGATTCCGCCGAGCATCCCTGGGTTTAGGGCATCGAGGATCGACCAGAGCTCGGACAGTCGGTTCTCGACGGGCGTGCCAGTGAGGGCGATTCGTTGTTGTGAGCGCAGCTCACGAATTGCCAGGGCAGCGTTCGTTCGGTGGTTTTTGATCGCCTGAGCCTCATCGCAGATGACGACATCCCATTCGATTGGCTCCAATTCGCTCATGATGCGACTGGCTGTGCCGTACGTCGTGATGACGATGTCGTGTTGAGCAACGGCCTCGAGCAGCTTGCGACCCCGGGGGCGGTCGGCACCATGGGCGATCATGACCGAGAGCTCGGGAGTGAACGCAGCCGCTTCGTTCGCCCAGTTGGTAACGACCGAAAGCGGGCAGATCACCAGGTGCGGCTGATGGGGTGCGTCGCGGTGAAGTCGGTCGAGGGTACGAGCCAGTATGTGCGACAGAGCCGTAGGGGTCTTGCCCAGGCCCATATCGTCTGCCAGGCAGCCACCGAGGCCGAGACGACCGAGGAACTGAAGCCATGAGAGCGCACGACGTTGGTACGGGCGTAGCTCACCTACAAACCCGGCAGGCTCTTCGACCTCACCTAGCTCATCGTCTGGAAGCCCGGCGAGCAGGTCGGCGACCCACCCGTCAGCTGTGAAATGCTCGGCGGTGTCCGCACCCAGTTCGTTGACGGTTTCACGAAGCAACTCCGCCGGCGTGAGTTCGCTTGCTTCGCGCCGCTGAGTTTCGAGCCGAGCCAACGCCGATCGCATCTGACGGCGATCGACCTGAACCCACTCGCCTCGAAGCGCGACGATGTCCGCGTTTGCACGGGCGAGAGCGATTATCTCTTCCTCGGTGAGCGAGACGTCGCCGAGTGCGAGGCCCCAGTCGACGTTGACCATCGCTTGGCTGAGCCCCGCTGAACGGTCGAGCATGCGGCTCGATCGGGCCTGGGCGGTGAGTCGAGCAGCCTGGTTCAGCATTCCGGTTGGGGTGAGAATCGGTAGCCCTGCGAGGCGGCAGGCTTCGAGGCCTTCTCCAAGCAAATCGGACACTTCGTCGGTGTTCAACAAGAGCACGGAGGGGTGAGACTCGTCGGCCAGCGCAGCGAGCGAAGCGAGTTGATTAGACAGTCGCTCCAGAAGCTCCCGCATGCGTTGGCGAAGTGGGACGAGGCCAGCCTCATCAGAAAGCTCTAGGGCGGCTGGAGTGCTGTTCCAGATGTCGTCGAAGCCAACGACCGTACCGTCGGCCGAGACGACCTCGAGGAACAGCTGCCAGGGCGCTGAGCTGTCGAGAACAGGATCTGAGTCTTCGAGGCTCGGCGGTTCGAGGCGGCCCTGAAGTGAAACGTCGGGGGCACCAAGAACCCTGCTCATGTGTTCTGCGAGTTGGCTCGACCAGTCGGCGAACGCCGACTCGTGGCCGATCGAATCGGCAATGAACACCGAATCGTGGCCCATCCACGCCGACGCGATGCGGCGCAGGGCAACAACACCAGATGCTCGGGTTCGGGGCAGCTGTGGTCGCCAGTCTTGTTCACCGAGCCCAAAGCGGCTGGCAGCATCGATCAGCTCGTTGGTGATCTTGATCACCTGGTCGAGAACGGGTTCGCTCGAGCCGGCCACCACCACGGGGGGCACGATCTCAGCCAGTGCTTCGACGGCTCGTTCGCAGGTTTGGTCGCCAACAGCCGTCCAGCTCGCCTTCCACCGCAAACCAGAAGTGACCAGACGTGGAATCGCCCGCCCGCTTGCAGCGAGTTCTACAGCGACCAGCGTCGCGTGGTGGAACCAGGCAACCGACGGAGACCACTTTGGGCTCGACGAGCGTGTAATAAGTTGCTCGACGAGGGCAAAGGCACTGATTGGAAGGGCATTGACCGCATCGATGCCCGGAGAGGCATCTGCGGTGCTGAATAGATCTACTTCGGTGGGACGTTCGCCGATGATCGTGCGAAACTCATCCCCAAACTCGGCAACGACGGCGTCTGCCAGGTCGCGCGGGGATGCGTCAGAATTTTCAGCCCACAGGCCAATCTGATCACCGAGCCATGTCGCATGGATGGCGTCGGCAGAAAAAAGCGCTCGGACCACCTATCCACGCTAGCGGTTTCAACGTCGATCGCCGCTCGGTTTTCGCAATGTAATCAGTAAACGTCTCGCTAGTTGCTCAGCTCACGAAGTTGGTTGGTCGTTGCCTCAAGGCGCTCAGCCAATTCAGCGACGATCGTGCGCACCAGAGTGGGGTTGTCGGCAAGAATCTGATCGAAACGGTTGTAGGGGATCACCATCACTTCGGACTGCTCGGCAGTCGTCACGGTGGCGCTTGCCAGCCCCTTATTGAAGAAAGACAGCTCTCCGACGAATTCGCCCGATGGGATCTGTGCGACGGTGTTGCCATCGATCTCCACGGTCGCCGATCCGGACGCAAGAACAAACATTTCGGAATGATGGCTGCCTTGGCGAATCAGCGTGTGCCCGGCCTCGACCGTCACCTCGTCGACCGCCGAGGAGAGGTGGTCGAGTGCGGTTTCGTCGGCTCCCTTAAAGAGTGAGAGTTGCCTGAGTCGTTCTCGCTTTGCGTCGGTTGCCATCATCTTCTCCGATTGTGGATCTCGACTAAACCTAGCGTCCAGGGCATCAGCGCGAGATCAAAAGCTTCAGCTCGGCTGGTTGCTTTGCTTTCGTAGCGCTCGTTGCAGCAGGCGTTGATCGCCAAGGCGACGACGCAGGGCTTGTTCCAAACCTTTGATCGGATACAGGTTCTGCGGTGCCCGAGCCTCCTTGTGTGGCTGGCTTGCGTAACGCGGCAGGGTGGCGGTGACGTCGTTGGCGAGCTCGGCCGAAGTTGCAACATCATCGCCGGCTGTTTCGCATCGAACGATGCCGGCCCAACCATGTGTGCGAGGGCCTGGAAGCCGTGCATACCAGCTGCTCTTCGATCCAATGGTGAACACCGGCGACCGTTCACCTTCTTCGAGCGTGGTGACCACCTGTTGCTGGTCGACGTCGAGGTACTGCACGTGCTGAGTTTTGATCAGTCCCACGGTGCGTTCGTTGGTTCGGCCTCGGAGTGGTCCGTCGAAGATGACGAGTTCGCTCTCGGCAGCTGTGGGGACGATCAAAGTTTCGAGGTCGGTCATCTCTTCGTGGATCCCGAGGTAGAGGTCTTCGGGCGAGCCGGTCTTGATCACGACATGTTCGTAGGTGCCGTACTCGGTGTTGATCGACTCGGCACTCGGCGTCGGCGGTGTAAAGAATGCACGCCGCACCTCCACCTGGGAGATTTCGGCCGCGCCAGCGGTGCATCGGACCGCTCCCGCAGCGACGGTTGCGCAGGTTCCCGGCAGGACTCGTCCTTCATCGGTCACCCAGACACGAGCATCGATTCGACGCACCCCATCAACGAACGTGATCGCGCCATGCACCGGCGCCCGGTCGGGGTTGATCGGCGCCCATTGATCCAACGGCACTTCCACATCGGCCTGGACAACATCGGTCGACGCATCGAGCGCGTCGATATCGCCACCGGTTCCGTACTCGGGGTCCCAGGCTTCGACGGAAAAGATCATGTGCGTGTCGAAACTAGCGTGGCGCTCTGGCTAATAGTCGAGCCGGTCGGGTTGCGACTCACCCGTACGTGATGGGGGAGCCGATCTGCCAGTTCGGTGATGTGAGTGACGATGCACACCAAGCGTCCAGCCGCACCCAGTTCCTCGATAGCGGTGGCTGCAACATCGAGGGTCTCTCCATCGAGCGTGCCGAAACCTTCGTCGAGAAACACCGATTCCGTTGCTGGGATCGACGTCGATGCCATCTCGGTGATGCTGTCCGCGAGCGAAAGTGCGAGTGCTAGGGACGCCAGGAACGTCTCGCCGCCCGAGAGCGTGCGTGCGCTGCGAACTTCATCAGCATTGCGGTGGTCGAGCACGGCAAAGTCGGTGCCATCGGTGGTGAGTGAATAGGCGCCGCTCGACAGCACCTTCAAACGCTCGGTTGCTCGTTCGGCCAGGTCGATCATCACGTCCGCCATCAGCCATTGCTCAAATCCTTTCGTGTTCAGCAGTTTGCCCAGCTCGGCGCTCACCACGGCTTCTTCTTGGAGTTCGGTGATGCGCAGAGCGTTTGTGGCATCGCGCTCCTTTCGGAAGGCTGCGTCGTCTCGAATGGCCATAGCTGCATCCCGCTCGGTCTCAAGCGCCGCGAACAGCTCGTTAGCGGGGAGCAGCCCGGCGACGTCGAAGGGCTTGGCGTGCTTGGCCATGGCCTTCTCCAAAGACGTCACGGTCGAGTCGTGGGTCTTGGCTTGGGCGGCCAGCTCCTTGCGGTCGAGCGTGAGAGCTTTGGATTGAGCAGCGGTCCATTCGGCCAACTCCTTCCAGTTTTGGATCACGTCGTCGTGGCTTGGCACCGGCGGCTCTAGAAAGCTCAGCTCATCTCGAGCTTCGAGGAAGTCTCGGCTCAGATCTGATGCGCGCTCATCGAGGACAGCGCGAGCGTCGGTTCGTTCGGTCAGTGCGTTCTCGGCCTGAGTTACTGCCTCTGCAGCGGCTTCGAGCTTCGACGTTGCGGTTGCGATCTTCTTCGCGATCGCCGCGAGCTGGGAGCGGGTAGGAACATCTTCCAATCGTTCGACGATTTCGCCTAAGGCCTCGTTCTCGTTCGCGGCGGCGAGTTGGGCTGTCGCTACTTGGGTTCCTGCGCGTTCGGCTTCACTTCGTGCGTCGCGTGCAGTGTCTTCAGCTTGAGAGACCAACGACTCAAGTTGGCTCACATCGTGGTCGTGGGTCGTGGGTAGCTCGTCGATCGTTCGGGCACACACCGGGCAATCGTCTCCGATCGACAGCGTCGCCGCGATGCCCGCAGCTCCGGCAGTGACACGAGCGTGTTCGAGTTCCTCGCGGGCTTTGGTGAGTTGGTCTTCGATCGCCGTGACGGTGTCTTTCGCTTCGGAGTGCTCGACGGTCGCGGTCTTAGCGGCAGCGTCGAGCTCGGTCGATGACAGCTTCAGCTCGTCGGCTCGATCACGAAGCTCAATCGCTTTCTCGATCTCTTCGGCCGGTGACAGCGCCTCGAGCGCCTCCAACGCGGCACGCCGTTTTTCAGCGGTGGTCTGCGCCTGCTTTTCGGCTGCCGTGACCGCCTTGTCGGCAGCCTCGACGTCGCTGCCGTAGGCCGAGGCGTTCTCCGGGATGACAACGTCATTCAACAACGCCAGCGACTCGTCGAGCTGAGCCAGGGCCTCAACCGCGGCTTCTTGGGCAGCTAGCGCTTCGGTCAGCTCGTGGTGGGTTTTGCCAGCTTCGACGGTTGCTGCCTCGAGCTTGTTGGCCGCCTTGGCCAGC
>CAZHUR010000009.1:0-17649 GCA_964535395.1 uncultured Acidimicrobiales bacterium | reverse complement strand
CGCCGAGCAGCTCGGCGCACAGTTCACGCGTCTCAGCGATGGGACACCGAACGATGTCGAAATCATCTTTGCTGGAGAGATTGGCGGGCTCGACTGCGCGATGCTTGAACTCGCTGTCACAAAGGGCTTGGTATCGGAGCTCGCGGACGGGCCGGTGAGCTTCGTCAACGCCAAGGCCGTCGCCGAACAGCTCGGCGTCAACCTTTCCGCTCGCTGCACAACAAAGACACCCTCGAACCTCGTGAACGGCATCAAGGTTGAGAGCGAAAGCCACTCGATTGCCGGGACCGTCAACTTGCCAACCGGAGACTCGAGGATCGTGTCGATCGATGGGATCAATATCGACCTGCCGGCAACCGACAACCTGTTGTTGATTCTCAACGACGATACGCCTGGCATGATTGGCCAGGTCGGAACGATCTTCGGTCAGGCCGACATCAATATCGATGACATGCACCTCGGGAAAGCCGTGCGAGAAAGCGGAGTCGAAGAGGGCATGGCCCTGCTTGCGATCTCAACATCGGTGCAAGTTCCCGACGTCGTCATCGCAAAGATCAATGAGCTTGCCTCGATCAAGTCGGTCAAGGCCATTGGCACGCCGCTCGACGCCTAGCCTTACGCCTTTACCGTTAGAGCAGCTCTGCTACGTGAGGACTGAGAATCGCAAGCGGTACTGATATGTCCAAGTCATCGGTACGCACGGTTGCAATCTTTCTCCCCGGTTGTACAGCGTCGCGTGGCGTGGACAGATTCTCTTCGAAAACGTGACACGTTGTTTGAAGGTTGCTACTGACCATTGCTAGCCCCCAGATGGATGCGGCGCTCGCCGTGGTGTCATGCACAGGACCAATCACTTCTAGAATCACGCGACCAGCCCAGAGAAAACTCTGCCGGCGTTGGCCTGCTCCTGTGTCGCTTATGGTGGATCGACGCTCGTCGATTCCCAGCGCCGCGAATGCGCTCACAGTTCGATCGACGTCGCCAGTTTGTATGACAACGTGGTCAATTCCGAAGACAGCGTTGGTGTGCTCGTCGACGCTGGGGGCATTCTCCGGCCTCGAAACAAGCGCTGCGTCTTGTTCGCTCGCGGTCGTCAACCCATCGATGTCGGTGTCGACGTGGCGAAGTTTCCAAGCAAGGACTCCTCGGGGGCCCCGCGATCCAACCAGATCGACCTCGACCTTGCCAAACCTCATCAACGTCCCATGAACTGTGAAGCCGGCTGCTCGCCAGGCGTCGGGATCATCGCCAATGACGAGTCGCTCAAGCGCATTCGCCATCCGCGCTAGATCTCCTTATAGGTGATCTTTGTGTTCTCGAGCTTTAGTCCGATCGCTCGAACGGCCTTATCAAGTGCGTCGAAGTCGAACTCATCGCTGCCCGAATAGCGCTTATCGAGAACGAAGCGCAGGCGGTTTCCCGGCGAGGTTCGTTTGACCTTCTTGAAGTCCGCTGAGGGTTCGCCAAAGGTGTATTTCTGTGCCCACGCAACACCGTTGATCATCGTCGCTAGTGACGCCTCCGACGAAATAGCGTTTACCTCCGCAATGGAGGTTGCGCACAGAAGTTCACCGTATTGGGGATGTGGCTTATGCTCGGCGCAACCGCCAATGAGGTTCATGATCTCTTGAGCGATCGGGGGTCGTCCAGGCAACGTGCTGAGGGAGAGTCCAGGACCGTTATCTACGACGATCATCTCGTTCCCGCTCGCACTAACCGAGATCTCAGTAACAAGACCCTGGTGGGCATCGGTGAGCGAAACGCACATGACTGCTTGAAGGCACTGATTACGAATGTTCCCACTCTTGTCAAAGTGGACGCCAACCCTCGATCTTACGAGTTGAAGATCCTTTGCTTTGACCACTTGCTGCACCTCTCATTCTCGGATGTCTGGAGCGTAGCCCTAGGCGCGGGCACGAACCATACAGGCAGCAATCGGATCTTTTCGGACAAAGCTTAGGGATTCGGAGTTCTCTTCTTCGATACAACACGTTCGCCCGGTATCACTGGGTGTGGCTATATGACCTTCCGTATACCACCCACTGAAGTATCCGAGAATATTTAAGCGGAGGATGGTTGATTGTTACGGTTCGTAATATTAGGTTCACACTCGCCATGAACCCCTCACTTAACGTGTTTCTACAAAACCTCTCACCCACACCACGTGTACGAGAATTGATCCGTACTCCCGGAGAGCGGTCACAGCCTCCCCGCTACGCCCTTTTGTCGATGGTCGTTTTAGGTTTGGCCGTAATACTTGGCCTCGTTTCCTTCTTCGCCAACTCGACACCTGCCCGCGCGGCCCAAGTCAACCAGTTCATCATTCGCGCCGAAGGAAAGTCCGGCACCGAACAGATGCAACTGCTCGTAAACGGCGAAGCGGTCGCCGACTGGGTCGTGAGCACGAGCGCTGCCGATTACGTCTTCACTCCAACGAGCACTATCGACGTGGACGAGTTGGAGGTTGCGTTTACGAACGACCGCGGTCAAGAGCGCGACTTGAAAGTCGACTACGTCGACATTGGAGGAACGCTCCTCCAGTCCGAAGATCCAGCAACGACCTCATCGGGCACATTTCGCAGCGGCGAGGGATGTGGTCGACGTAGTTCAACATCGGAAACGCTCCACTGCAACGGATCCTTCGAGTACTCGGTTCCAGGGTCAACGACCGTCGAGAGTGCTCCTCCAGTCGACGAAATCCTGATTGCTGTTCGGGCGTTAGGTTCCACCGGAGCTGAACGGATCCAGATCGAGATCAATGGCACAGCTCTCGCCACCGAAACGCTGAACACCAGCTACCAAACGCTGACATATGTGTGGCCCGCCAGTACTCCTATTACGAGTGCCGAGGTCGAGTTTCTAAACGATTCAGGGCCACGAGACGTTCGGGTCGACTACATCGAAATCGATGAGATCCGCTATCAGTCCGAAGATGACAACACGTTCTCGACCGGCTCGTTCTTTGACGGCAGCTGTGGCGAGCGCTTCTCTACCGGCGAATGGCTTCGCTGTGATGGTGCCTTTAGGTACGCCATCGGCGGAGCACCCGTTGCCCTGCCCGAGGACCCGGTCCCCGCTGACGACGGGGACGGTGCGGACTCAGATGCCGACGAGGAAACCGAAGAGCAAGTTGAATCAGAAGAGGCTCAGAGTGAAGGATCGGATGATTCTGGCGAAGGCAGCGAAGAGGAAGAACAAACAGCAGAAGAAGACACAGGAGAGTCCAGCGAACCCGATATCGGATCCGACGAGATCGAGATTTCTGTTCGGGCTCGCGGTACGACCGGTGCAGAGCGAATTGAGATCGAGATCAACGGCGAGGTCATTGCTACACAGTCACTCGGCACCAGCTATCAGACCTACTCCTACCCGTGGCCCGAAGACACCGAGGTCACAAGCGCTCAAGTTGAGTTTGTCAACGATTCGGGCCCTCGCGATGTGGAAGTCGACTACCTAGAGGTAGATAACACCCGCTACCAGTCCGAAGACGCTGACACGTTCTCGACCGGAACCTTCTTTAACGGCAGCTGCGGAGGAGCCTTCGCATCGCGAGAAAAGCTTCACTGCAATGGAGCCTTCATCTATCCGATCGGCGGTGAGCCTGCCGTCGAGCGATCGGCACCAGTCGCCGAAGAGCAAGACAACAGTGATGATGACAACGACACCGGATCCGGCCAAGACAACGGTGATGATGACGATGCGCCAGCGCGTCAAGTCGGCTCTTCGGGTGGCCGTTTCTCAATCTCGCAGGTCATCGATGGCACGATCAGTGGAGGCGACGGCTCCAACCCCAACGAGGAAGCCCCCGCTGGACGCCACGATGCACCACTTGCCCTGAACCAGGGATGGAACTGGGCACAAGGTCCGACTCGTAACTCGGTATGGGGCCAGCTCGGTACGGGTGGTTCTCAATTCGCTGAGTTCCGCTGCGCGGTGATTCCCGAGAACGGCCACACTCCGTCGGTCCCATTCCGAATCAATGTTCGAGAAGGCGCCTACTACCAGTACGTCAACGGCGACTGGCAGACCGGTTTCAACGTAGACCTTACCGGAGGCAACCACGGCGGATACTTGGGCAATGCTGGCCAGCAAGGCGGCAATCCGTTCAACGAAGGTTCAAAGGGCCAGATCCAATGGCGTAGAGAATCTGATGGCAGCTTCTCTGCTCCATGGAACCCTTCTGCGCTCATGATGCACTTCTGGGCTGCTCAGCGTGAAGCTCCGCCGAGCGGAACAACAGCCGAGTTCCTCACCAGCGAAGTCCGTCTGCAACAGCCAGACGGGCAAACGGTCGACCTGTCGTCGGTCAGAGTACTGTTCCAGTGCGGCGTTGATTACTACAGCACAACAGGCGGCCAAGGTACGCAAGTTCCTGGTCCTGGGATTGGGAAGTACCACCGTGCGACCGAACAATGGCAACCAAGCTTGTGGGTGACGTTGCCAAACGGGACCCCGGCCAACTCGGTGAGCGACTTTAGAAACTGGCTCGAATCGAACACTCCGCCAAACGTGGGCTAGCAAGCACATCCACCGATAAGCGGTGACCTAAGATAAGACCTCTCATGGACTATCCGCTCGACGTACCGAACTTCACAAAGAAGCCGCTCACGCTGCGCGTCAGCCAGTTCAGTAGGCCAAAGATTCTTCAGGATGATGAGGTGGCCGAGCGTGGCGAGGGGGCACTTGACCGCATCGTCTATGACGATCACGGCAGGAAGGTTGTGGCCACTTTCAAAGCGCGGATGGGTGGGCTCGACTATCCCGTCGTCGTCATTCGAAACAACGAATACGAACCGACCGAAGCGATTCCGGGAGTGGAAATTGCAGCTGGCGTTGCACCGATGTTGCTCGCTCTCTGGTTCGCGATCCCCGGAGCTGTGATGGGCGTCGCTGCTGTTTTGATCAACTACCCAATCCTTCGATCGGGTAGAGAACAATGGCAACGCGGAGCAATGATCGCTGTCGTGTTCTTCCTAGCACTCGCAGGCGCTCGCGTGCTGACGGGCATTCTCGAAGCCGCACAGACCTAAAAACGAAACTTGTTTGCTGAAAATCCAAGGGTTTCGACACGGTTCACGGGTACTCAAATCGGTGAATTTTTTCTCAACTCACACGATCTCTCGCCGAATTATTGAGTAGCCCCACGGTGGAACTCTGGGCCGAACTAAAAGATCGGGAGTGTTTTTGCCATGTCAGACCAGCTAACAACGCCTGGCGTAAAGCTCGATCCTTCCCTGAGCGACATTGAAGCTGAGGTATCGTGGATGGTGGCCAACCGTCCGCCGGAGGTCGTCCTTTCATTCGAGGGTCTCCACGAGCCAGAGGGGCTGTGGGCCGCGTTAACCGCTATTGGATGGGTCGTTCCAGCCATGCCACCGCGCCCGGCGAACGCCATTGAATGGACCCCGGACCCCGTTGCGGGAACCGACTTCACGGTCTTGCCGTGGAGAGTGTCCGAACACCGGCTCGAAGAGGGCCAGTGGACCGTGAATGAAGAGCTGGTCGGCGAGCGGACGCTGGACGCCCTACTCGACTACGAAGCAACGATCATTGGAAGCAGCGACCAGATCGATGAACACGCTCGCTCCTATGAGCAGAAGAAGGCAGAGCGAGCGCGTGTAACCAGTAACCCGATTCAAGTCCAAGCTCCGGTGCCAGAGGTCCAACCTGCTCCGATCGCTGACACCGCCGCTGTTACACCAGCTCCGGTCGCTGACGCCGCCGCTGTTACACCAGCTCCGGTTGCTGGCATTGCGGCACCTGTGCCCCAAACCACCGCTCCCGAAACCGACGCGGCGGCCAAGAAGGCCCGGTCATTCGGCCTCGGTCCGGTTCCAAACCCGGCGGCGCGGTTTCAGGCAATCGCCGATGGTGCCGGCAATGAGCTGGCGGCCGCAGCCACGAAGAAAGACTCGACCGAACCAGGTTCACTCACTGGCACGTCGAGCGGCTCGAGATACATTCTGTTGCTCGACTATCCCGCTGAGCATGATCCGTTACCAAGCGCTGGAACGTGGATGGGTGTCACGGGACGCACGAAGATCGAGACCCTGTGGAGCGAAGTCTCAATCCCCCAAGATGTGCCAATTCCTGGCCACGAGGGCATGGCAGTACAGGTCGCCAACGGAGCCGGTGCCTGGTACGCAGACACCGATCAACCACTTGGGGAGGTAGCTGGTTCGCGAATGACGTGCGTGCGAGTGTTCCTTCCTGACCTGTCGGTCAACGACGCACAGGTCCGACGAATGAGCAAACTGTTGGGTGAGGGCATGGAGTCGTACCAATTGCGTTCGCTAATCGGTGGTGAGGCAGTCGCCGTTATCGTAAGCGCCAAGGTTCAGGCGAGCAGTTTCGAAATGCTAAAGACCAACTTCGCTCTCCGCATGCCGAACGCCATCATTCGAACGGCTGCCTAGCGAACAGCTCCACTCGCACGAGATTTGAGCAAGCCTCTAGGCTTGCGCGGTGACTACATCCAAAGACGTTCTTGCCATGATGGCCGAACTTGTTACACTCACCGGCCTCGACGAGGGCAGCCCACAATCGTTCAAGGTCCGTGCCTATGAAAAGGCAAGCCTTGCACTGCAGTCAGACGGACGCGACATAACCACCCTCACCTCCACCGAGCTCCAGAAAATTGACGGTGTTGGCAAGGCCACAGCAAGCAAGATCCGCGAGTTTGTCGAACAGGGCACAGTCGAAAAACTCGAGAACCTTAGAAAGAAGTACCCGCCCGAATTTGTCGAGTTGAGCCGGATACCCGGCATGGGCCCCAAGACCCTCAACTTGGTGCGCTCAGAACTTGGAGTCTCCAATGTTGACGAGCTCCGTGTAGCTATTGCTGAAGAGCGGCTTCGCGATCTCCCTGGACTGGGAGCAACAACCGAAGCAAAGCTAGAAAAAGCGATAGAACGCCTCGGGCTGACCGGCAAAGATCGCCGCTCCCCTATTGCCGATGTCCTCCCTCTTGCTGAGCGACTTGTCGACGATCTGCGCGCGCTACCCCAAACCGAAGACGCAAAGTTCTGCGGCAGCCTGCGGCGAATGTCGGAGACCATTGGTGACATCGATATCACGGTTGCATCGCTCGAGCCCGCACAGGTGATGCAGTTCGTCGTAGCCCACCATGAGGTGCGCGAACTCGTTGTTCACGGTGAAACCAAGACGTCATTTCTAACCGCATCTGGGTTGCAGGTGGACGTTCGTGTAGTCGCGCCCTCCCAGTTTGGAGCGGCGACGCTGTACTTCACCGGCTCGAAGGCGCACAACATTGCGTTGCGTCAGCGCGCTATCGACCGTCAGATGCTCTTGAACGAATACGGCTTGATGGACGCATCCAACGAAGACCTCTCACCCGATGAGCGGCCCGTCATTGCGAGTGCACATGAGGCCGAGATTTACGCAGCCTTGGACCTGACGTACATACCTGCTCCGATGAGGGAAGGAACCGGGGAGGTCGAGGCCGCAACATCGTTAGACGACTTCCCGGAATTAATCACCAGAGCAGATATCCGGGGCGACCTGCACTATCACACCGATCGCTCTGGCGATGGGCGCAGCTCTGTAGAAGAGATGGTCCAAGCAGCCCATGACCAGGGTTACGATTACCTCGCGATTACCGATCACGGCGTCGATCTCGCAATCAACGGTTCGACCGCTGATGAGATGCTGGCACATCGCCAACACATTGCGAAGGTGGCAGAGTCGT
Source organism: uncultured Acidimicrobiales bacterium (assembly GCA_964535395.1). Taxonomy (GTDB): domain Bacteria; phylum Actinomycetota; class Acidimicrobiia; order Acidimicrobiales; family SHLQ01; genus SHLQ01. The sequence continues at coordinate 9,941 of CAZHUR010000009.1, read as the reverse complement.
ACCCAGAAATGACCTTGATGTGGGGCTGCGAGCTCAACATTGGACCAAAGGGTGGCCTCGACTACGACCAAGACTTTCGTGCAATGTTCGACTACACGGTGGCCTCGGTGCATTCTCACTACGACCAGAGCATCAGCGAACAGACCGCTCGGTTGATCGCAGCGATCGCCGATCCGACCGTCAACTCAATTGGACACCTCACCGGACGTTATATTGGGCGTCGGCCCGGAATTGAGATCGACTACGACGCCGTGCTCGAAGCACTCGTCGAGTTCGATGTAGCCCTCGAAGTGAACGGTGCGCTACAGCGGTTGGATGCCGCGTCGGACGTGGTCCGAAAGGCCGTGGATAAGGGCGTGAAGTTGGTGATCAACACCGACAGTCACCACACCAGCGAACTCGGCCGCATGGAATATGGTATTCGTACCGCCCAACGAGGCTGGGCGCCAAAAGAGTTGGTCATCAACTCTTGGGACCGCGATCGTTTTCTTCGGTGGACGAGCAGCGCGAGCAGCTAGCTACGCAGAATTTGCCTGACCAAAGCGTCCATTGCGCCTAGAGAGGCGCTGGTGCGGTCTCGTTCACCGTTGATCAGAATCGAGAAGACGGCTTCTCGTCCGCTGTCGGTCGTGGCGTACCCAGAGAGTGCGCGCCCGCCAAAGATGGTGCCGGTCTTGGCTCGCACTCGCCAAGGATCGCCGCCGAAGCGGCCGCCGAGGGTGCCCGAGATGCCACCAACCGGTAGCTGAGTTTCGAAGACATCGGCGGTATCGCTGTCGCGCATTGCGCGAAGGATCTCTTGGAACTCTCTCGCAGATCGGTGGTTAGCTCGGCTGAGCCCCGAACCGTCATCCATCACTCCACTCAACGGCACGCAAAGCTCCGCGAGCTCGGCCTCGATCTGAGCAATGCCGTCTGCGAGAGTTCCCTGGCCATTGACCAGGCCGAGTTGAAGCACGAGCATGTCAGCGATCTGGTTATCGCTGAACAGCATCATTGAGCTGACGAGCTCGCTGATCGGTTCTGACTGAACGGTTGCGACGACCTGCCCTGGGTCTGGGTTGCCCAACTCGACAGAACCGATCGACACCCCGCGGTTCTGCAACGTGTCGCTCAGCCATTCACCGTTGAGGGTCGCTGGCGCTTCGAGGAACTCCTCAGTGGTGTTCCACCGGTTGTCGTCGAGCATGAAGCCGGACAGCGGGCCTACAAAGTTGCGAAGCTGCCATCCTTGCCAGCCCGGCGCAGCGGCGGGTTGAGGGAACTCTGATACGTCGATGACCAACCGATCTGCCGATGTGATTCCCGCTTCAATCACTTGGTCGATCAGAAGGTGAGCCCGCCATGTTGAGAAGGTGGGGTCTCCTCCTGCTCGAAATACGAGGTCAGAGCCCACTTGTTCGATCGAGGTCTCGAGCGTGCTTGAAGGATCGAGAAGTTCGTTCGCCGCGTGAGCGACAAGAATCTTCTCGTTCGAGGCAGGTACAAGCGCGAGATCGGCGTCGTGGGAGAGCACCTCTCCCCATCCGTCGATCCACACCGAGACACTGACGTCGAGGCCCGCAAAGTCGGGGTGACCTGCCGCTGCCTCGAGCGCAGACACAACCGACGCTGGAGCCTCTCCGGTGACCGTTGAGTCCGCTGGAGCCACACAGGGTGTCTCAACGAAGACATCTGGTGTTCCAACGGGGGCGTCGGTCGAGGTATCTGCAACAGCTTGGTTCTCCGAAGGCTGCCCGGCGTCACTCGCCGACTCATCTGACACTGCTGCTTCGTCGACTGTCGTCTCTGGCGGCACGGTTTCTGCGGTTTGATCGGGAAGAATCCTGACGCCCTCGTCAAGGAGCTCAGGGCCTTGCAGGGTGACGCTTGCATCGCCTTCAGCTTGGGCCTCGCCGGGCAGTGTCACCGACGCCGAGATGTCCGGCTCGATCTCTGCAGCACACGCAGAAGCGGCCAGGGCTAACAAAATAAGGACTGTTACCCAAATCCTGGACTTGGGGAAGAAGCGTTCGTCCGAAAAGCGCACTCCACTACTTTAGGTGGGAACGCCCCTACGTTGCATAGCGGGCTCGCGCAAGGGGCCGATCGACCTATGCGACCGGCACGAGTCGCTTATTCAAGAACTGTTGAAGCTCAGCCCAGGAGGAGTCTTGGAAGTAGGCCATGGGGAAGTTCGCGAATCGATCGCCGATGAGAGGAACGAGATTAGCGGCAAGGTCCCAGTTGCCCATGACGTAGTGCAGAGTGAACCAGGCGCTGAGCGCGATCGCTCCCTCGGGAGTACTGGCATCGAAGCTCGGATCTGCATAAGAACGGTGTGCCGCTGCGGCGAGGATTTCGGACTTTCCGATGAGGCCTGGGAGTTGTCGGATGTTCTCGTACTTCACATCGGCTTTGATGTGATGTTCGATCAATGCGATCGCAACGATTACCAGGTGTGGCGAGCCGGCCGGAGCGGTGTTCAACATCCACTGAGCGTGTTCCCACATCTCGTCATGAGATCCCGCCCACTTGCGAGTGATCAGCTGCTGAAATGACATGTGTCCTGCGAGTAGCTCACCGAGTTCGATGTGGCGCACGTAGCGTTCGTCCATCTCGAGACGGTTGATGTGCAGTCCTCGGCCGCTTGTCAGCAAGTGTTGCCATGGGATCGAACTGTCCGGCATCTTGTCTGCTGCGGCGAAAAGGAACTTCTCGGCGGTAGCCAAGGTCTCGTGGAACGTATCGATTATTGAGGAGTCCACCGCTTCTACCGGTGCTCCCGAACGAACGTCCCAAGCTTCGACGATAGCCGTTGCGCCGCGAGTCAGTTCTGCGACTCCTGAGCCGAGATCTTGGCGGACCCAGTCATCGAGGGTTTCACTTGTTACGCCCAGGTTGCTGGCTACTGAGATCAGGTGCCCTTGATCCACCAATGAACAAGATGAGTAGACACCCTCGGCATCTCCCCATCGCTGATCGGCCACCGCCCGAGCGAATTCGATGGCATCTGGGTGCCCAAAGGTCCGCGACACCGGAGGAAGGCTTGGTGAGGGCGCACTCGATGTTGCTGATTTTCGACTGAGGAATCCCATTGATTCTCCTGATAATTGAGAAAGCCCCCATCAGCTTTCACAAGGGTTATCGGAGAGTTAGAGCCAATCGTTTAGCGTCAATTTGATCCATCTTTTTGGGACTCTTGAAGCTTTCGCCTGGTTAGGGTCCCTCAACGGTTCGCTGATCGCTGACAATTATCGATCGTTCGATCAGGTCGACCACCGCGCACGGCTCTGGTTCGGACAAAACATCAAAGGCAAACCACTTGTTTACGCCGGTCCCGCGGTGATGCAACGAACGCGGCACCCACACTTCGAGTGTTCCGCTGAAGTCTTCGACGAGAAGATGATCTCCGTCGACGTGACGGGTTCCCTTCACGATTTTCGCAAAGACGGTTCCGACGGTCGGTTCAGATGATGGCGCCGACTTGAATGTCGATATCGTCATCATTGCTTTCCCGGAGGAACTCATAGTTCCAGAGTAAAAACGTTCGCGCTGTGTCGCATGGGTCGGGCGACCCAGAGCAATCGCACCGATCGCTGCGCGTGCTACTGCGGAATAATGGAGTTGCAGACCTCGCCCGCCATGGAGATCAACTCGTGATCGTGGGCGGCTGTGACGAGGTTCATAGTAATTCCGTCAAGGCCGGCGTCGATCATCTCTTGTACCTGCTCGCCAAACGTGTCTGGATCGCCGATCGTCATCATTGGACGGAGGCTCTCGGTTGCTTCGACAGGCCACCCGTGGAGCTCGGCGTATGCATCGATCGATGCCTGAGCTTCTTCCATAGTGCGGCCCAGCACACCCATCACCAGTCGCGTCACCGTGATCTCGGAGCGATCCCGTCCAACCTTCTCGCAGTGTTGAGCCAGAACATCGAGCTTGTGCGGAATCTCCGACACTGCACAGATGAGGTTGGACTCGTCTGCGTACTGGGCGACCATCCGCAGCGTCTTCTTTTCGCCCGAACCACCAATCATGACCGGGATCTTCGAAAGAGGCGCTGGCGAGTTGATAGCGTCGACCACGTTGTAGTGCTTCCCAGCGAATGAAGGTCGCTCATCGACGAGCATCGGGATAATGATTTGCAGTGCTTCTTCGAGTTTTTCAAATCGTTCCGTGAAGGTGTTGAACTCGATTCCGAATGCGTCGTGTTCGAGTTCGAACCATCCCGCTCCAATTCCGAGCGTTGCTCGACCTGCCGAGACCACATCGAGTGTGGTGATCGTCTTGGCAAGAACCGCAGGGTTTCGGTAGGTGTTTCCAGTAACGAGTGCCGACAGACCGATCGTTTCGGTGTGCTGGGCAAGACCAGCAAGAGCGGTGTAGCACTCGAGCATGAAGGCGTCCGGGTCACCAATACCCGGCAGTTGGTAGAAGTGGTCCATGAGTAGCAGTCGATCAAAGCCCGCTGCCTCAGCTGTTTGAGCCTGTGTGACAAGTTCACCAAACAGTCCCGCTGCGTCGATTCCGGGATAGGTGAAGTTTGGGATTTGATAACCAAGACGTGTCATGGCCTGACCCTACTCGCTTTGCCCTAAACGATAAACCAGGTGTCCTTTCAGGGGTGCTGGCCCATCTAGAATGTTCGTGTGCCATTGCTTCAAGATCTCGCTGACTACTTGAGTGAAGAGACTGCGATGACCGTCCACGAGGCGGTGGTGGTCATGAGTAAGCAAGACGGTGAACTTCCAAAGATAAGGCTGTTCAACGATGACGTCGTCGTACATAGCGTGTTCCGTGGGCCTGCTGGGCTCTTTATGGCCGAGATGACCAACATGGGCAACGACCCATTCTTCTCGGAGATGGAACAGGGAAATCTTGAGGTTGGCGAGCCGCAGCGACTAGACGAGAAGCAAGAGTTTCGATTCGAGAACAACTGGCCGTCTCGCAAGGTTCTGATCGACGGTGAGTTTTATGCGATCGCGAGAAATTTTGCGCCCGTTCTCAACGACATGATCAAAAACGCCCAGACGAAGAGAAAGCGTAAGCGCTAATGACCGCACAGATCGAGAGTCCGCAGCTCACGCACTGGTCACAAGCGAATGTGACCGAAGAAGACCTCGCTCACATTCCGGGGGAGGCTGGCTGGCCGCTCGTGGGCAACACACTCAAACTGCTGAGGGACCCGGTTGCATACAGTCTCCGGATGTTTCACGAGTTCGGACCGGTCTTTCGTGCACGCACGTTCGGCGACTGGGGTGTCATTCTTCTCGGCGCCGAGGCCAACGAGATGGTATTGCGAAATAAGAACCAGGTGTTCTCAAACGAACAAGGTTGGGGCCCGCTACTGGACCAACTGTTTCCCGGTGGCTTGATGCTGATGGACTTCGAGCCGCATCGAATCGACCGTCGTGCACTCGGCGTTGCGTTCGCAAAGGGGCCACTAGAGAATTACTCGCATGCGCTCGGGGCCGGGATGGAACGCGAGGTCAAAACGTGGTCTGGCGAGATCACGTTCTACCCAAAGATCAAACACCTTGCGCTCGTGTTAGCAGCCGAGAGCTTCGTTGGAGTTCCTTGGGGCGATGAGGCAGAGCAAATAAATGATGCGTTCGTGGGCATTGTCCAGGCAACGGTTAGCCCAGTCCGAAAACCGCTGCCATTCACACAGCTGAAACAGGGCCTTGAGAGCCGAGCTTTCTTGGTCGACTACTTCACAGCCGAATGTGAGAGGCGGAGATCGTCGGGCACATTCGGTAGCGATATCTTTAGCCAGTTCGCATCGGCAACACGAGAAGACGGCGAACTGCTCAGTACCACAGAGGTTGTCGATCAGACCATCTTCTTGATGATGGCTGCCCACGACACCATCACGTCGTCGGCAACCTCGGTGGTGTATCAGCTGGCAAAGCATCCGGATTGGCAGCAGACTCTTCGCGAAGAGATCTGGTCGGTCACAGGCGAACCAGATGCGTCAGGAACACCTCGCCCACTCGCATTCAGCGATCTGGGAAAGTTGTCCCTGACGGAGATGCTCTTTAAGGAATCGCTGCGAATGCGCCCTCCCCTGCCGGCAATGCCGCGACGGGCGCTAAGAGATTTTGAGTTCGGTGGCTATCACATTCCGGCGGGCACGAGTCTCGGACTCGACATTCATTACACCCACTATTCGAAGAAGTACTGGGACGACCCATATGCGTTCGATCCCTATCGCTTCAGCCCGGAGAATGAGCCAACGCACACAGACTTTGCCTGGGTTCCTTTCGGCGGCGGTGCGCACAAATGTCTCGGACTGCGGTTTGCAGACATGCAAATCAAGTTGTTGTTAACTCAGCTACTGGGCCGCTATCACATCTCTATCGAAGAGGGTTACGAGCCAAAGTGGCAGGTCTACCCGATTCAGAAGCCGAGAGATGGACTAGCGATCGAACTCCGGCCGATCTAGCCCTTCCTCTTTCGGACCTCTTCGGTGATCGCTGGAACAACTTCGTGGAGGTCGCCAATCACGGCCCAGCCAGCCTTGGTCACCATGTTGGCTTCCGGATCGGTGTTGACAGCCAGAATGTTTTTGCTGCCCATCGCTCCGACCCAGTGCTGAGTCGCTCCGGAGATACCGGTGGCGATGTAGATCGTCGGTGCAATTCGTGTTCCGGTCTGGCCAACTTGGTCGGAGTGTGGGCGCCATCCGTTGTTGGTGACCGCACGGCTGCATCCAACCTTGCCGCCAAGCTCTGCAGCGAGTTCTTCGAGGGGGGCAAAGGCCTCCTCGGAGCCCACTGCACGGCCACCGCTGACGACTACGGGTGCGGTCGACAGGGTGATACCTTCGGACAGGACAACGCGGTCTTTGATTACCGAGCGGACCAAGCTGTCGTCAATGTCGACCGCAGACTCCTGAACAGAACCTGGCGCGGTTGATGGCGTGGCTTCAACCGAGTGCGGTGCCATCGAGATGAGCTTGACCGCCGCATCGAGTGTGCTTTCTTCGAGAAGTGCGCCACCCCATTGACTGCGTGTCATCGACGTTACATCGGGTGCAACGTCAACGCAGTTCGCGACGAATGGGAGGCCGGTCCGTGCGCCGAGTTGAGCCATGAGCTCGTTGCCTCGGTCGGAGCCGCTTGCCAGGACAACCAACGGACTCTGAGCGCTAACAACTTCGGCCAATGCCTGTCCCCAGGCCTCTGGGTTGTAGTCACCAAGGTTCGGCGACGTGAGATAGTGAATAACTTCTGCGCCATATTCACCCAGCTGAGATGTGGCGAGTTCGGCGCCCTCTCCCATCACCGCGGCGTGCACGGAAACTCCCAGACCAGCCGCCACTGAGCGAGCCGAGGTAAGTGCCTCGAGGGTGGCTTCGGGAACGTGGCCACGATCGTGTTCTGCGACTACCAACACCGTCATTACATAACCCCAAGTTCTTCGAGGAGATCGACGATTGCTGGTGCGGCCTCCGGTCCATTACCCAAGATGATCGTTTCGCTCACAACCTCAGGTGGAGATGCGAGACGACTTTGCGACTGGCCCCCCGGTTCAGCCGAAGCCGAGATGGTGGCGAGTTCCGCCTTCTTCGACGAGAGCCGACCCTTCATAGTTGGATACCGGGGAAGGTTGATGCCCTCCTTTACGCCAACACAAGCAGGTAGTGGCAGTTCGTATACCTCGAAACCGCTGTCGACCTCCCGGCGAGCAATGACGTGACCCTCGCGTGCTTCGTCGAGATCGAGGCCCTTCACCCCGTTGACCATCGGGCGTCCGAGGGCGTGAGCGACGCGAATGCCCACTTGGAAGCCACCCTGGTCAGCGCTCTCGTTTCCGAAAATGATCAGGTCAAACGCTCCCTCAGCTGCCTCTAGCTCTGCGATTGCTGTTGCGAGAGCCGCCGCTGTCTCTTGTGGATCCTTTGGCGTGCCGTCGGTCGGCACGAGAACCATCTTGTCGATGCCAACCGATACGGCTGCCCGAAGCTGTTCTTCGGAAACGTCCGCACCCATCGACATGACCGTCGCTTGTCCACCGTGCTGCTCGATGAGTTGCACCGCTGCCTCGACGCCGCACTCCTCGTGTGGCGAGATGGCGTGACCGAGGTTCTTGTCGTCGACGTACTGCTCGTCTTCGGTGATGTTGATTCGAGCGCCAGGAGCTGGCACTCGTTTCACCAATACGAGGATGCGCATGTGGAACTCCTACTTGGACCGACTGGCTCAGGAGCTTACTGGAGAAAGCCCTGATATATCACGGCCGACGATAGCAGTGCTGAGACCTGATTGCCACAGGTTGCGGTTCCCAGCAGCGACGGCCGGATTCGAGGTTGATGGCTATGCAGCGTTCTGCGAAAAAGCTTCCGCAGTAGCGCGGATCGTCGGCCACGAATCCTTCGAGAAGTAACACATGGGGTCGCCCGAGAAGCGTCTCCCCATAAAGGGTGCCAACTCTGCCGCCATTGCGTAGTCGCCGACCGACCAGTAGAACGTGAAGAACACCTCTAGGGCTCGAGCCGCTGCGGTGGACAACAGGTCAAACGATTCCGATTCGACCGAGCGCCGTGCTGCATCGTCGAGAATCGCATCGAAGCCTTCTTGACGGAGAAACCACGATCCGTTCATTGCTGGATTGCCCGATTCAACTTCATCGAGCCACTGCTCGATGAACGCCATTGGAGCAACTGCGAATTCGGCCGAGCCATCCACGGCTGCCCGGCAGACAAAATCGACGTGTTCCCACATGTCTTGGTGCGAGCCTCCCCAGCGCTTCGAGATAAATCGCTGGAATTCCAGATGTCCCGCGAGCAAGGCACCCCGTTCAACGTGGGCAACGTAGCGTTCGTCAGCCACCGAACGAGGTAGCCCAAGAATACGAGTTACCTCCAGCAAGGGAACCCACGGGACTGGACTCTCGGGCAGTTCAACCGTCGCCAGCAAAAGGTCTTCCTCTGCCGAGGCAAACTCGCTGGCGAGCCGATCTCGTTCCTTTCGAGACTTGTTCGTGCCAGTTTCACAGTGAGCTTTCCACGCCTCACGCTGGCGCAGGGCACCACGAATCATCATTCCGACTCCCGGTAGTGCTGAACCCTCGATCCATGAATCGAGCCGTGTCGGGTCCCCACCGGTGCTGGAGGCAACGTGGACGAGGTGAGCTTGGTCGTCGGGCGAATCGGATGCTGCTTCATACAACCGTTCGACCATCGGCCACGCACCTTGCACGATCGCCTCTGCAAACTGGATCGCCGATGGATAGCAGTATGTGATGGAGTCATTCGGGACAGCTGCTTGTCCGGAGGCTTTAGTCCGGACCGGAGAGCGACTCGATTCCGCTTTGCGCCGCTTCTTCGAGAGAAATGTCCGCTTTGATTCGTGATCGGCGTCCTCGCTAGGCGGCTCGGGGTCTTCAGGGGCTGCTTGCTCGACGATATCGACCACTTCAGCGTCGTCACTAATCAGCTCTATAGGTGCGTCGTCGGCTTCAACCTCTGGCGGCTCTGGCGAAGAAACTGCATCATCGGCGACGGTTACCAGCTCGACTTCTTGAGCAACGACAGGATCTGGAGTCACCGGTTCATGTATCTCGAAGTCCATGGGCTGGTCTGCCCGGACCAGTCGCTCCGGCGGGAGCTTTGCAAGAAAGGAGACTATTGCCTCGGTCGTGGCCGGCTCTTCCAAGTCCATTGGGACGATTAGGCCTTCACGGGTGTGCAGTTTCAGGCTTCCGTCGGGCATGCTCACCGCTCCAACGACGTCTTTCGCTGAGACCGCAATGGGCCGCTCCACGTTCGCGAAGTGGAAGAGAAGTTTGTCATCGAGGCATTCGAGGCCATCGGGTGTCGGGTCAGAGTCGGTCCTACCGGGAAAATTACGCCACAAGGTTGACTGACGATTCATGTTCGAGTCCGCAGCCGGTGACCCCTTGGGAAGGACCCAAACCGCCGACGGCAGAGCTCGCAGCAGTGGAAGTCCGAGCGC